>NZ_JAXRUT010000006.1:0-245537 GCF_035156405.1 Algoriphagus aurantiacus
AATGCAGCAAGAGAAATGTATATTTGATTTGATTATTCCATACGGGATCCATGCTAATACATGGTCACCAATTAACGTTTCAAAATCCCCGACCTTACCAGTTGGGGATTTACATTTCTACCAGAATGCGGGAAGGGATAAAATCACCATTAGATACCTAGGCTTTCATGCTGCCCTCAAAAGTTAGCTACTTTACGTTACTTTCTCAACGTCTTAGAATGCGGGTTTAATTCTGTGGTACCGTTGAAAACCCCACCATTTCTAAGATAGAATTGTCCAAATTTTTGTCCTCCCTCATAATCCATTCTATTGCCTCGATTTGCAATGTCATCTCCGGTGAATTTAGCTTCGGTCAGCTCCATCCAGTTGCATTCAGGAGCCACAGCCCATTATTTCCATAATTGGGCGTTCCATATAACCTGATTCTGGAACAAAATTCTCTAAAAATGAATGCGATCATTTGTATCAAGTATCTTTTTTTGGTCTTAAGAAACTTGCTATCAGTAGCCATTCTCCAACTTCAGGATCTTTGAAGTATGTCGCGTAAATAGTAATTTCCTTGCCATCAGGCTTCACAGAATTGAGGAAGCTGTAGTGCAGGTGAATTATTTAAAAACTATTTTTTATAGGGACTTCTTTTTTTTGTTTTAAAACACTTTCATTTACTGGGATTTAGCTTTAAAAATAATTTCAATTTGAAAACTACACACATTCGACGGATTTAGGTATGGCAAAATATGTAGACGCTTATTCAAATTCTGAAAAGTTAAAAACAGCTTTAAAATGAGTTTTTTATTTTCCTATGACCTGACAAATTTGAAGGACGAGGATATAAATGCGCTCTATCCCATTAAGATGCAAAAGCTTTCTAGCACACATTGGACGCCAGTTGATATAGCTAAGAAAGCTATTCGATTTCTAGCTGAGGATGGAAGAAAGGTGATTTTGGATTTAGGTTCTGGGTCTGGGAAATTTTGTTTAGTAGCGGCGGCTTGTTCAGATGCAATTATAGTGGGAGTGGAGCAGCGAGAAAATTTAGTCCAGCTTTCACGGAAAGTTGCGAAAAGTTTATCATTACATAATCTGAAATTCATTCATGCAGATCTAGTCGAAATCGATTTTGAGGATTATGATTCGTTCTATTTTTTTAATGCTTTTGAAGAATTTATAAATCCAAAAGACAAAATGGATAAGACTCAGGAATTGGATGAATTTTCTTATAAAGCATACATTCAGCTTATTCACCAAAAGTTTGATCAGGCTCTAAAGGGACTAGAATAGTTACTTATTGTGGGGAATGTGCAGAGGTTCCAGAAAGCTATAGATTAATGAAGTCTGAAAATAAAGGGAAGTTGAAGTATTGGGAAAAATGGGAATAGATTTATTTCATTATGATTATTCGCATCCGATAGCTATCGGATGATGCCAGTATCCAAAATTTCTTTGCTCACCTTGTCGGATGACCGAAGACGTCCCGATGGCTATCGGGAGAACGAAGTGGCCTCAATGCTAATGTTGACAAAATCTTATAATGCTTTTGTCTCTTTACTGAGAGAAAAGCGCACATACATATAATTCATAATTACAATCCAATTGATCAATAGATTAAAAAACTTAAATCTCCCCAAGTTTTTCCTGTCTTCTTTAACATAGTAAGAAACTGTTTTAAACTTACTCCTGTTGAAATTTAGAAATCTTTTTTTAATCAAAAAACCACTACGTATGAAATACAATTCAATTGGGAATACAGGCTTGTTGGTATCTGAACTATGCTTTGGCACTATGACTTTTGGAGGGCAACAGGAGGACATGTGGGCCAAAATAGGTAAGCTCCAGCAAAAGGAAGTAAATGAAATGCTGGGCGCTGTAGTCGAATCAGGAATCAATTTTATCGATACAGCCAATGTTTATTCGTTTGGTCAATCGGAAGAGCTTTTAGGGCAAGGATTATTGGATCTGAATGTACCAAGAGACGAGGTGGTAATAGCAACCAAGCTTTTGGCTAAAATGAAGGACAAGCCAAATAGTGCCGGACTTTCCAGATACAATATTTTCAATTCTGTAGAAGCAAGTTTGAAAAGGCTCCAAATGGATTATGTAGATATTCTCTACGTGCATGGGGTAGATCCTTTGATTTCGCTAGAGGAAATTGTTCGCTCGCTGAATGATATTGTGGAATCGGGCAAAGTCCGATACATAGCCATTTGTAACTGGCCTGCGTGGATGGTGGTAAAGGCTCAGGCAATTGCTCATTACAGCCGATGGCACAAATTCATGGGTTTGCAGTATTACTATTCAGCAGTGAGCCGTGACATTGAACATGAGTTGGTACCCATGGCTGTAGACCATGATTTGGCTATATTCCCATGGAGTCCTTTGGCTGGAGGTTTTTTGACCGGGAAATTCACCAGAGATGGGGCAGATGCTGATTCCAGAAGAGCCACATTTGATTTTCCTCCAATTGATAAAGGGAAGGCATATGATCTGGTAGATGTGATGGGAGATTTAGCAAAAAATTACGATGCAAGTACCGCACAGGTTGCGTTGGCCTGGGTAAGACAGCAGCAAGGAATAACCAGTACAATCATTGGAGCGAAAACTCTGGAACAATTGAAATCGAATATAGAATCCACCCAGCTCATTTTGACAGAAGACGACCTGAAAAAAATAGATGAGGTAAGTCCACTTTCAATGCATTACCCAGGCTGGATGGTAGAAAGACAGGCGAATTATAGAAAGTGAGTTAACTAGAGAATTTTATACAGTTCTGTTATTTCATGTGTTTATAATTGTTTTTTAGTGGTCACTTCGATTAGTCGGGGCAGGCTATGGAATCTCTACACGGTGCATAATCATCCCACTGTGTGTCGCTTACGTCATTTCATATGATTATAAGTTAAATTTTTTAGTTCTTCTTGTGAAATAGTCGATTGACTTACAGGGGTTATTAAATATCCTCCTGTGTGACACTTGAGTCAAGCTCGATTTCCTTGTTCTTTTGGCTTGGCCCAAAAGAACCAAAAGGCCAAGACGCCAGCAATCTTCCGCCCTCAGACCAGCCGCACCCTTCCGCCTGAGGCGGACAAGCTGTGCTGCGTCACCTCCCGATTCACTGCGTTATCGGGACAGGCTCTGCGCGCCCTAGCAACAAGCAAATCTGCTGATGCGGTGTATGCCTGTATATAATCATCCCCCTGTGTGTTCCCGTAGGTACGGGATCATGGGTATTTCATCTGTTTATAAGTTGAATTTTTTAGTTCTTTTAGAGAAATAGTCGAGTTAGTTTACTGGGGTTATTAAATATCCTCTAGTGTGACTTCTGCGTCATGCTCGATTTCCTCTGGAGGTTTTAGGACTGGTTTTCGGATTTTAATAAGGAATAGTTATTTCTGAAAAGTCTTATTTCTTATTTGTATCTTTTTGATGCTAAATGCTATGCAAGTTTTTTAAGCATGGTATTGTTGATACGGCGAAACATTTTTAAACCAGTTGCTAATGAAAAATTATCTTTTGGAAATTAGACTTTTCCTGATTCTTCTAACTTTTCCTCTGATTCTTTTCAGTTGTGTCAATCTGAAGACAGTTGGTGATTTTTCGGCTGTATCTATGGAGAGTGTCAAAAATTTTGAGCAGATAGATTACTCATTTTTAAAGCACTGTGTGGATAGATGTACTGATGAGGCGATACGAAAGTATGAGATAAAACGTGAACAAGAATGTTCCTGTGAGCTTTACCAGGAAGCAGACAGTGTAACCCAGGTAATCTACAACTCTATTGAAGGGTATTTTGAAGGGTTGAGCAATCTTTCCCATAATGAGCTAACAAACTACAGTACTGATGCAGTTGTGAGTGCGTTGAGTGCCGATGAATTAGGACCACTAAAGATCGAGGAGAATACTGTAAATGCTTTTTCCAGCCTTTCCAATACGTTGCTTAGAGCTTCTACTGACTTTTACAGACGAAGAAAAATAACCTCTTACATTGAGCAAGCAAACGAGCCTATTCAGGTACTATTGGAAAAATTTAGGATGATTATTGGCACAAACCTTAAGGGAGAATTGAGGTTTAAGCGAGAGCGCCTGTATGCTTTCTATATGGATATGAAGATGAATGGTACTGTGATTTCGGAGTATGAAAAAGGTAAACTAGCTGCTGATTATTATCAGGCCTTGGAGTCTATTCAGCGAAAGGAAATGGAATTGGAAGTATTTGCAATGAGTTTGGATGAGATCGCGAAAGGTCATCAGGTATTGTATGACAATCGCACAAAACTTTCAGTGAAAGATCTCACTGGTTTGCTTCTGAGTTACTCCAACAATGTAAACGATCTGATCACTGAATTCAACAAACTTAATGACTAAAGCTTATGGCAAATCTGACTACCGATCAGGCAAATCAATTATCTGAAAACTTTTACAGTTTGGCGATAGCATTAGGAGACTTTAGGGTAGAAAACTGGGATAGACTTACGCCAGAGCAAAGGAAAGAACTCAGTGATATTCAATACTCTGTTATTCGATGTGGTGAAGATATTTTGGCTTTATCGACTACCTTAGTTATGGATGAGGTCGCGGATTCATTGGGTAAAATTAACACGATTTCAGAGGAGATTAAGGGGACAATAAAGACCCTGGGAAATATTCAAAAAGGGCTAAATGTTGCCGCTGCTATTTTAATTCTTGGTGTGGCTATCATTAATCGGGATACACAAGGAATCGGGAACTCGATTAAGAATGTATTTGAAACTTGGAGTTCCCCACTATCTTAAGACACACAAGTTATTTTTTGAGATTATTCATCTGCTCTGGATTTTCGATCACCTCTTCATTATACACTAATGTCCAGCCCATAGATTTGGTGAGAATATAGATATTCAGGAGCTCGCTCATCAGGCGATCCTGTGCATCTTCTTTAAGTCCAGATTCATCGATTTTCTTACGAAATTGCGCCGTAATGCTGGTTTTGATTTTGTTGTAATCTTTCCCTTCAAACGGGTTGAGATAATCCTGAGTCACATCGTAATATTCAAACTCAGGATATACATTGATCACTGGATCAGGAATCCTCACTATAGTGACAGTCTTGTTTTCCTCATCTACTTTCGTTTCCATCTGCCTGAGATCATATTCTACAGTAGCCTTTGCCTTCGCTACGATCAACGCTTTTTTGTTTGCACTGACAAGGTTTAGAAAGAGCTTTTGGGAGTTATTGTAGGTAAATACCTGTGAATAGTTAGCTTCAGTCACAATCAGCTTTCCCACCTGCTGAATCTGCTGCTGGATCATGGCCGAATTGGCCTGAAGCTCCGCCTTTTCCGTTCTACTATCTGTAAATAACCAAATGCCCCCCATTATTAACAGTGCTGCAAAAAATCCGATTACAAATCTGTTCATTTGATATTTCCTTAAAGGGTTGGGTTAAAAGTACGTGAAATAGAAAGAAAGGATTTCGCTAGTTGGCTTTTAAATACCAGTCAAAAGGGAAATTTTGATTCTATTGGAATATATCTATGCTGACCTTTCAGGCCAGACTTTGCCGCCGTTCGTGTCATCACGAACGGCTTAGACTGCCTTAATTATTGTATAAGCCATACTTGTGCTTCAGAGGTCAATAATGTTATTTGCCATGAAACGGCAGAATATTCTAACTATTCCTCTGAATTAATTTGAATTAATCACCTCGCAAATAGTGTCAATTGCTTCATAGACCAAGGTTCATCACCATTTTCAGCGGTTTCTATTTTCAAGAATCGTACATTTTCGTTGGACTTCCATTGAATGGTATTTGTTCCTTGTACACCTGATCCACTAGCAACTTCAGTCCAGTTAGTGCCATCTTTGGAAATAGAAACGCGATAGTTTTTAGGAAACTCTTTTTCACTTGCGTTAAATTGTAGCTCAGCTAAGTTTCTTTCTTTAGGTAGCTCTATCTGGAACCTCATGCCTGATTTCTGTGGACCGTCTGTTTTCCAACCCTTAAAGCTGAAAGCATAAGAAGGATCCTTAGTGGAGCCAACTCCCTGAAAGGCTGTGCTACTTGCTGTGATTTTCCAATTATCCTGAAGTGTAAGTGACTTAGGGATTTCTTCAATAAGATCGTCAAATTGGTAAGTTCCATCCTTACCTTCTGTTTCTTTTCTTAGCTGAGCTACAAATTCAGGACTCACAAAGCTTCCTGAATTACCGAAATCATTTCGAATATAAGAGACCACGGACGCAATGTATTCGTCATCGCTGCTTTCCATGGCAATCATTACACCTTCGTATTCCTTGCCGTCGAGTGCACCCGTCAGCCCATGGAGAAGCGTTTTAACTGCATACTCGGGATGGCCCATTAATCTTTGTGAACCAGAGAAAGCTGGAGCAATCAGCTCGCCTCCGCCAGTAGGAGTTCCGAGGCCTTTTACGCCATGGCAGGTAGCGCAGTAGCTATCGAAAATACTTTTACCCTTTGTGAATAGTGCCAATTCCTGAGGTTCAAACTGCGTAGCTGCTAGTTCCTTCTCTTTTGCCATTCTCTCCAAAAGCTGTGTTCCAACAACTTGGATTCCTGCTGCTTGTGTTTCTTTTAAGGTAGTATTAATCAAATCTTCAACTTGGTCAATATTCAATACATAAGCACTAAGCAAAGCCTGTAACGCAACGTCTTTGGATGAATCTTTGATCATTTCTCTGTAATCTGCCGCCAAACTTTTCTCACCATATTTATAGAGACTTTCACTTGCTCTGAGTGCCTGAATTCGCATTTGAGGACTTGAATCTTTCATCAACTTTTTGACCATTGAAATATCAAGGGAATTTAAGCCTTCCAGAGTCCATAATGCATGAATGCGGGTTAGTTCATTATCGGAGGTGTTTATCAAATTTTCCAAATCTTTCACTACTGATTTATCCTGATTCAAGATGATCAGCTGTTGTGCCTGATCCCTCCACCAGCCATTTGGATTGCTCAGATGACGTACCAGTTCGGCGGAAGTCTCTTCGTACATTCTAGGCTTCTCCTTGTTTCTTTCCATTCCCTCATAAGTCAATCTCCAGATTCGGCCATTTCCAGCAATGTCATCCATTTGGTATTGTTGGATTTTAGTGCGCAGGTAGCTTCCATCCTGAGTCCAATTTCCTTGCTGTATGATTCCACGATACATATCTACGATATACATAGTGCCATCGGGAGCCGTAGCTATATCCACAGGTCTGAAAAGTGGATCTGTAGATTGGATAAACTCTGATTGAGTTCCTCTATAGGGATTTTGTAGGTAAGAAAGACCTTCTGATTTTTCAACACTAACTTGACGGACTATTCGTCCAACAGGCTCACCATAGAAGTATTGATTTTGAATATTCTTGGGAAGTCTATCTCCACGAAATACATCGTTTCCTGCAGATCCAGTCACATTACTAAGCGAACCATCAGGTTTTGTTTCACGCATTCCAGGTTGGAAATCCGCCAATTTAATCAAGCTAAATGGTTCTCTAAAACCGTCTTTATACTGCCCTTTTACACTAAAATTGCCATAGACAAGCGGGAACTGGAAGCTTTGCGGTACTCCACCAGCGCCATCTTGAAACCAAGTCTGTCCATAATTATCTTGAGTTACTCCCCACTGCCCCCAAGGGTTTCCGGCTGGCTCTTGGATCACTCCGTCAGGAGTCCAGCGGATTCTTCGGGAGTTATACGTGCTATACATCCAGTTGTCCATGGTCCAAGTCAAGAAGCTGGTCTGATGCTCTACGTTACCGGATCTTCCTAATCCAGAGGCAAAAAGCTCTTTCTTATCTGCTTTTCCATCATTATCGGTATCGGTGTATTTATAGACATTGTCTTCATTTGACTCCATGGATAAAATGGTGTTTTTTCCAAACGGAACCACATATCTAGGAAATACTAGACTATCCAAAAAGATGACACTTGTTTCATAAACGCCATCGTTGTCCTTGTCTTCCCATCTGGAAATTCTAGAAGTAGGCATCAACTCTCCACTGGCGTCGAGATCTTGCATGTAGGTTCTCAGTTCCAGTACATACATGCGCCCATTTCCATCAAACTGAATGGCTGCAGGTTCTCTGATCTGAGGTTCGGAAAGTATAGGCTCTAGCTTGTAGCCTGGCTGAAGAATAAAAGTTTTCAATTGCTCATTGGCAGAAACAGGCACTACTGGAGGCTGAGGAGTGAGATCAATGCCCTTCCACACTGGGGATTCCATGTCTGCATCTTCAGGAATACTAATGGAAGGATAAGGTTGTTCCGTCCGTTTTGGATCTAAGGAATCAGCTGGAGAAACATCAAAGGGAGATTTTTCTGGGGTACAACTGGAAAAAATAGCCAGAGATATACCATATGAAAGTATTAGTTTATGGGCAATTCGCATTGGAGGAATATGAATAGGTTTATTATTACTTTCCTTTATTTGTAGAAGGATTTACAAATTATAAGAATCTTGGGTAAAAGACTTTACCGAAAAAATAAATGTGGGTGATTTTCAAATTCTAACTAATCCTTGCCTATTTATTTTCTCCTTAGTTCTCTATGAAGAATGTCTGGTGATTTAAAAGGGTAGAAAAGGCTTGTACGGTTTCTTTGTCTGAGACCGCACAAGCCTCAATACAGCCACAATCAAACCAGTCACACAATAAACATTGGTGCACCTGGTCAGGCTTGAGTATTCCGACTGGTTACGGATTATGGGTGTTGGATGATTATGAATATCAAACTATTGCCTGATTACTTTTTCTCAAATTTCAACAAATGGATATTTTCCTTCACTTGGAAATTGGAGATCTGAGAAAAATAGGCAGCCATTTTATTGATAGTTTTCGACCAACTTCTTGGATTTCGAATAGGCCCTCCTAAATGTTTGTTGAGGAACACTGCATGTTTTTCATTCAGTAAATCAATGGTCTTTTTCTTTGCCTGTTTTGTTACAGATTTGCGGCGTGATATGGAATGGATTCTGTAGTAAAAACCAATGCAAGAAAGTTTTTTGACTTCTCCACCATTCTCAAGTAGGCTGATCCAAAACTCCCAATCTTCCCAACCCCACTTCATCCGCTCATCAAAACCCCCAGCTAATGCCCAGTCATTTTTTCTGAACAATGCGGACACAAAGATCATGTTATCTTTTGCAAGTAACTGGGGACAAAAAGGTCTCAGGTTCCAGCGCCCTGATTTGAGACCAAATTTTTCAGCTTCGCAATATACTAATTTGATAGTCTGATCAGATTCCAATAGTTTGATTCCTTGTTTGATGTACTTCTTGCCTATTTTATCATCTGCGTCAAGAGGTAAAATATACTTGCCCTTTGCCAATCTAATTGCTTGGTTTCTGGCTACTGATGGCCCAGCATTTTCTTGTCTAAATGCTCTGACTCGGTCTGGATATTTAATTTCTAATTCCTGAGCTTTTTTGAAAGATCCATCGGAGGAACCATCATCCATGATCACGATTTCATAATTCAGATATGAACTGTTCAAAACTGAATTCACGGCATCTTCCAGGAAATTTTCATGATTGAAGCAGGGGATTATGACAGATAGTAGTGGTGTATTCTTCATTGTGGGTTGGTTTAGCTGAATGTTGGTTTTAAAGAATAGTTTTCTGATGTTCGCGGGCCAGTTTATGGTATTTAAGTAGCTGCAAAAGATCACTGAACTGGTACATTTTTGTTAAA
The DNA here is from genome assembly GCF_035156405.1 of Algoriphagus aurantiacus. Classification (NCBI taxonomy): domain Bacteria; kingdom Pseudomonadati; phylum Bacteroidota; class Cytophagia; order Cytophagales; family Cyclobacteriaceae; genus Algoriphagus; species Algoriphagus aurantiacus. Next base: position 9,670 of record NZ_JAXRUT010000006.1, read on the forward strand.
TGAGAAATGTCCCAAAGTGGGCCAGTAAGCATTACATGTTTAAATAATTTTTCTTTTTGAACCTGGTTCAAAATCAATAAAAGTTCTTTTTTCTCTGGAGAAAATGAGAGTTGCTTTATCTGCTCATTGAGCCAATTGCGGAGTTGCAGCTCGCCATAATACATTTTTAGCTTTTGCTGGCTCATGCTGTCTCCGTGAACCCTAATTTTGGTAAAGGCTAGGGAGTTGGAGAGGAATTGGAAATGGTTTCCCTTTAATGCACATTGCAGCCAGAAGTACCAATCTTCCGAATTGGAAACGGTTTCTGGAAATATTACTCCTTTCTCAATGATAGACTTTCGGATAAGAGGACTGGATACGGTCGTAAAGTTGCTTCTGATCAGTAGTTGTAAAACCTCAAACCCCTTTCCATCAATAATGGGATGTGCTGAGTTGCTTTTTAGCGTCAAATCTGTGTAAAGAGCATCCGGAGCAGCACTCTTGAAATACCAAGTCTGGCAGTAAGAAATAGCTACCTCAGAATGTTGCTCAAGCTGAGCTACCTGTAAGGAAAGCTTGTCTTTGCTGAGAAGATCATCGGCATCTAAAAACTGGATGAGCTCTCCATTACAGAGCGAAAGTCCAGTGTTTCTTGCGTTGGAAAGGCCTTTGTTTTCCTGGTAATGATACTTGATTCGAGGGTCTTTTTGCTGATAGTTTTGTGCCACTTCCCAGGTATGGTCTGTAGAACCATCATCAATAATCCATGCTTCCCAATCTTGCCAGCTTTGTGACAGGACTGAATCCAGACATTCGGCCAGATAGTCTGCATAGTTATAGCTCGGTATGATTACGGATACTTTCATCTGTTTATGATTGTTTTTCAAAGGTCATCCCGTCCCGATAATTATCGGGAGTTATCGGGAGGAATCTCGCATATTTGATAATCATACCCCTGTGTGGCGTTTGAGTCATGCTCGATTTCATAGGCTATTTGAAAATGGTTTTGGTTTTTACACCCCAGATCTGCCTGATCGCAAATCCTAATCTTCTCTTAGGTTTTTGTTTAGGAATATGTAGCAAATCATCTTGATGCTTCCAAATCGTATATCCAAACCTGAAATTGAAGTAGTTGGCGACCCGGTTTTTGCCCTGATCAAATAAATTAGTTGCAAACCCAGGACCTTCAACTAGTTTTTCATATTCGGCACAGATTTCTAACCAATCATTTTCCCGCTGGATTCTCGAAACAGTAGTTTGAAGCTTTGTTTCCTTTCGTTTAGCACCAAGGATGTCCGTTAGGTTGTGCTGATGTTGCCGATATTGGACTAGGCATTCGTCCATGAAATCGATGCTTCCGTAATGGGTAGCCACAAATACCAACCAATGATCGTAGAATCCTTTTTGGGGAAATGGGAATATGTGGTTCAATAATTTTTTACGAAAAAGCATGCTGTGTCCAGAAACACAATTGAAAAACAAGAACGATCGGGGGTTTCTTCCTCTGACAAAGTTGAGTTGAGTACTCATTTTTACCCTCATACTTTGACCTGCGCCGTCTATCAATTCGGAATCATGGTAAACCAATACATGACTCTCAAGGATAGTAAACAGCTTCTCTATTTTATCCAAAGCCCAAATATCATCTTGATCACAAGGAGCGATAAGTTCACCCGTGCAGGCTTTGAAGTTGGCTTCAAAATTCTTTTGATATCCCAAATTCTCAGCATTCTGATGAAGGGTTATCTGCGGGAAACGCTCAGCATATTCCTGGATTATTTCTACCGTTTCATCAGATGAGCAATCGTCAAAAATAGACAGCTCAAGATTAGGATAAGTTTGATAGACCAAACTATCAAGTTGCTTTCTTAGGTACCTGGCGCCATTGTAGGTACACATGGCAATTGAGATCAAAGGGAGTTTTGATGAGTTCATGCCTGAGTGAATTGTTGTTTGTCAATAAGTTTGCTATAAAGGCCTTCCTGTACCAAGAGCTCGTAATGTGTGCCTTGCTCGATGATTTTGCCCTTATCCAAAACCAAAATCAGATCAGCATTTTGGATTGTGCTAAGGCGATGGGCAATAACCAACGTAGTACGGTTTTGCATCAATTTGTTCAATGCATCCTGCACCATAAATTCAGATTCAGTATCCAGTGCGGAGGTTGCTTCATCAAGTAGGAGGATAGGAGGATTTTTCAATACCGCCCGGGCTATACACAATCGCTGTTTCTGCCCTCCAGAGAGCTTCGTGCCACGGTCACCGATATTTGATTCATAGCCTTTGGGAGTTTGTATGATGAAATCGTGCGCGTTGGCGATTTTGGCAGCCTGTTCTATCTCTTCAAGGCTAGCATTAGGATTTCCAAAAGCTATATTGTTGGCGATACTGTCATGGAATAATATTGACTCTTGATTCACTATACCGATTAGTGAGCGAAGTGAATCGCTGGAAACATTTCTAATGTCTATTCCATCAAAGCAAATACTGCCTTCTTGAGGATCGATAAATCGCGGAATCAAATCCATAAGTGTGGACTTACCACCACCTGAAGGCCCGACCAAAGCAACGGTAAATCCTCTTGGGATTACCATGGATACGTTTTTTAAAATTTTCTCATGGCCATACGAGAAACTCAGATTCTTTAAGGAAATTCCTTTTTGAAGATTTTTCAATTCAAATGGTTCTAGTTGGTCTTGAACCATGGCTTTTTCGTCAATAAGTTCCAAGACTCTTTCCCCTGCAGCTATGCCAGAATGAATGGTACTAAAGGATTCTGTAATAGCTTTCGCAGGTCGCATTACCTGTGAGAAAATAGCGATGTAAGTAATGAAGGCAGAGGCGCTAAGTTCAGATTGATTACTGATCACTAGCGAACCTCCGTAGAGTACGATAATGATCACCATTACCACCCCAAGTAGTTCAGATACAGGAGATCCTAATTGCTGGCGATAAGACATTTTTCTTCCGATCTCAGAGAATTTCACATTCTCCTGATGAAACCTGTTTTTGATTCGATCTGTGGCATTGAAAGCCTTGATGATCTTAATTCCAGAAAGCGCCTCATCCAAGTAGCTCACCATCATCCCAAATCTTTCCTGAGCTTCGGTGGCTTGGGCTTTTAGCTTTTTCACAATCTTAGAAATCACAAATGCCGAGATCGGAATCACAAGAATAGCAAACATGGTAAGCTTCACAGAGATAGCAAAAAGAATAAAAAGATAAGCGAGTAGCTGGAATGGCTCCTTGAATAATACTTGAAGTGTACTGGTCACAGAATACTGCACTACTTGTACATCTGAAGTGATTTTTGCTATGATATTTCCTTTTCTCTGCTCATTAAAGTATCCCACATGCAGGTCCATAACATGATTGAAGACTGTTTTTCTAAGGTTTAGCAGGGTATAAATCCGCAGGTTTTCTATTACTCTTTGGGAGATGTATCGGAAGGTATTGCTAAGCAGGACGGATAGGAAGATGAATAGACAAACCCATTTTAGCGCTTCGTAGGCACCCCATTCATTCTGAGTCTGGTAGACGTAATAATTGAAATAGTCCATGATGTCCACCCAGGATTCTGGCTTTGCGACCGCAACTGTCTCTTCTTTAAAAAGGGTGCTGAGTAGCGGAGCAAGTAGCGCAAGGTTCAGTGTGTTGAAAATCACTGCCAAAATGGTGAATATCACATACGGGATTGCGTACTTCTCTATAGGTTTAGCAAAAGAGAGTAATCTCCAATAGATTTGCATAGTCGAGTTATAAAACGATTAATTCCTTGTTTATCAACAGTTCATGGATGTCTCTGCTGACATCTTCGATGCTCTTCCTTCCTTGCTTTCTCACCATGAGATCTCTTATTTTTTTTCTAGAGCTCCTGATTTGCTGTTTATGCATCTTCAAAGCGGAATAGGATTTCAAGATCCAGAATTGACCCAAGAGCACTTTTGGTAAGACTTCCAGAAAAAGTAGGTAGAGTTGCCAGCGCTTTACATCCTTACGATCAATATGGATGGCATGGAAAAGCATCCTGTTGCGGAAATAGATCTCCTTGATTTTGGTCTTTTGGAAATAGGTTTTGGTAGTATGAGAACCTAAATGAATGCATGTTGCCTCATGCTCGTAATAGCACTTCCATCCGAGTTTCCATGCACGTATGCTTAGATCCAGATCCTCAGTATAGAACGGAGAGTATATTTCATCAAACCCTTCAAGTTCAAGTATTTTCTGCCTATCCACCAGACAGTTTGCTCCTGAAAGAAACGTGGTGGGTATATTATTAGAAAAAGGACTTTTAGGATGTACTTGCTTGTCCGATTTCAGCTTGAATCCGTTGAATCGTGGAATTTTGGCTGCTACTTCAATTTTTAATCCCGTTCTATCAAGAATTTTACCCATTACACCAAAGGTGTTAGAGTCTTCAAAATAGGGGATGAGCTTCTCTAGATAGTCAGGCATTAACTTGACATCCGAATTCAGCAAAAGGACTAAGTCATGCTTTGCTTTCAAGATTCCGATATTACAGGAATAGGAAAAACCCTTATTTTCCGGATTTCTAATGAGGGTAATATCAGGGTGTTCTTGTGTCAGAAATAGTACTGAGTCGTCAAAAGAAGCATCGTCCACAACGATTATTTCATAGTCGCAGTCGGTATTTTTCAGAGCCTGAAAAGTGAAAGGCAAATAGTTTTCAAGGAGATCCTTGCCGTTAAAATTCGGCAGGACCACAGAAATGGTTTTACTCAAGATAGTAGTGGTTTAGTCGTTGTGTAAACGCGCAATATCCTCCATTCGCTACAAGTAATTTATTTTTTTATCAATCCATTGAAAATAATGTAATGACCATTAGGATTTAAACCGAAGAATACAAAGTTGAAAATCAGCTATTTGCTTTTAGTGCTCTTGAATAATTAAAAAAGCAGGAGATTTTTTTTTTTATAAAAAAAAATTTCAAACGGGAAGGATAGGGAATAAAGACTAAGAAAACCCTATTCGAAAATAGCTTGAGCATAAGTTCTTATTAGCTTTTTCATTAACCAAGAATAAATAGAGCAGTCAGACTTTTGGGTTTTATTGTATTTGATAATTATTGTATATTAAGTCGTTAGTAAACTACTATTAACCTAAAAAAACTGAACCATGGATAAATTAGAAAAATTGGAAATGATGGATAAAATCCTGAGGGAATTTGAAGATCTGAAAAATAGCCAGACTTCCGTTTTGAAAAAAATATCCAAAATCGAGGCGGATAATATTAACCTGGGAGTGGGATTGCTGGAAAAGAAGTTGCCGGATATGTGGCAGAATGTCGATAGCAATCTGGCTTTAGTTACATCCTTAGAGGAAGAGTTCCAAGCTTATCGTGATAAATTCTATAGCGACAACAATCTCAAGGCGTTGCAAGAAGATGCCGGGTAGAAATAAGCTTTTCTTAATTAAACTAATCAAAAAGTCTTTATGAGAGTAAGGACTTTTTGCATTTGTACACATGATGTTTACCCTCTCACTTTGGATTTATCTAGCTATTAAGATTTTCACCGTCACCAGCAATTGCCCGAAATGTCTCTGGCAATGCTCGGCAGCATGGAATAGCAATCCACCTACAGTGGAAGGCAATTGTGCTCTTCCTACTCCACGAAAATCTTGCAATGTATTGACATCGATAGCATAAAGAAAATCCAAAAATTCTGAGATCTGATTGTCCAAGTTTGCCACAAGAATTTCTGTAGTCAGCGACGTGTTTGCCAAGCCTTCCTTTTTCAAATACTCGAATTGCAGCTGATCTAAAGTCTCCGCTTTGGCATAAGTAATCATTCGATCGATCACTCCTGAGATATGCTGAAGATGGAAACCAGGAGAAGCCATCCCCGCTGGTCTTTCCCAAAGCAAGTCAGTAGGAAAATCCCTCATCAATTTATGAATATCTTCTTGCGCCTGTAAAATAGCATGTACCACAGGTTGCAGTTTCGGGGGATAGCCAGGTATTGGACCTCTTAACCAAACTTCGGGTTGAGATTTCATTAATTATAAATTTAAAACAAAAATAGAGTGCTAAATGAACTTAAATGTCTTTTCTGGCTTTAAAATTAGCCACTCCTCCTATTTAAGTTTTTTTAGAAATCAACTATTTTTAATGAATCCACAGGGTGTTTCTTAACAAGAAGATTCAATACCTAAATAAAAAGCAATGAAGACTACAAGCACACATAATGAGCGGATGTCAAAGATGACCTTCTCCTCAGTATATCCGCATTATTTATCAAAAGTTGAGAAGAAGGGCCGGACTAAAGAAGAGTTACATCAAGTGATCGAATGGTTAACCGGTTTTGACGAAAAAAAGCTGCAAAAACTCATTGAGGAAAAAGTGACATTTGAAGTGTTCTTTCAACAGGCTAACCTACACCCAAATGCACATTTGATCACTGGCCTGATCTGTGGATATAGAGTGGAAGAAATCGAAAATACCTTGACGAAGCAAGTCAGGTATTTAGACAAGCTTGTGGATGAATTGGCTAAAGACCGTAAAATGGAAAAGATTTTAAGAGTGGGATAAGTTGAGTTTCACTTTTTAAATCAAGTTCAAATGCCAATAGTTTGGTTACTTTATGGTCTACATGTAAAGCCCGCAAAACTATTGAGTATACTATTCCTGAATTTAAATCAACGAGCATCAAATGGGATCAATTGAAAGCGATACTTCTCAGACTTTTTATCACGGGACCAAAGCAAATCTCAAAATTGGAGACCTGATCAAGCCCGGCTATAATTCCAACTATGGAAAGATGAGAAAAGCCTCTTTTGTGTATCTAACAAAAACTTTGGATGCTGCTATCTGGGGAGCTGAGCTTGCCTTGGGTGAAGGGCGTGGTAAAATATATATTGTAAATCCGACTGGAGCAATTGAAGATGATCCTAATTTGACGGACAAAAAGTTTCCCGGCAATCCAACCAAATCTTACCGTACAGCATCTCCAATTAAAGTTGTCGGGGAGGTCACCGATTGGAAAGGGCATCCCCCAGAGCAGCTCAAAGCCATGAAGGATCATTTGGAGCAGCTTAAGCAACTTGGAATTGAAGCTATTGAGGATTGAGAAATAGTGTGAACTTTTCCTTGCATTTTTCAAAAAAAGCTAGTTACACTTCTCAGTAAGATTTCACGACTTGGAGAAACGTGAAAACGGGGTGAACATGGATGCTAAAATCCCCCCTATAAGAGATAGTCCAATGATGGCTAAAGAAAGCCACTCAGGTATTTCTACGTGATGTGAAAAGATCATTTTTAAGCCAACAAATGTCAAAATTACCACGAGACTGTAATTGATAAAGCGGAATTTGTTTAGCATACGGGAAATAAGAAAGTACATTGACCTCAATCCCAAGATTGCAAGGATGTTAGAGCTAAAGACGATAAAAGGATCAGCCGTAATAGCCAGGATAGCTGGTATGCTATCCAGAGCAAACAGGATATCGGTAAGCTCTATGATAATCAGCGACATAAAAAGAGGTGTGGCGACCCGAATCCCTCTTCTGTTGATAAAGAATTTATCGCCATCCATGAAGGCTGTGAAAGGAATTACTTTTCTCAGTTTTCTAAACACAAAAGAATCCTTAGGATTGAACTCAGAGTCATCTGATCTCAACATTTTATAAGCAGTGTAAATCAGGAAGGCACCAAAAACATATATAATCCAGTCAAACTGATTGATGAGTGCAACACCAAAAACTATCATGAGTGCCCGGAAAATAATTGCACCCAAAATGCCCCAAAACAGTACCCGGTGCTGATAAATATCCGGGATACTGAAGGCCTTGAAAATAACAGCAATCACGAAGACATTATCTATACTCAAAGACAACTCGATTAAGTATCCGGTAAAATATTTTAGAACCGCTTTGTCTGGGCTTAATCCAGTAGGGTTGGTAATAAGTCCCTCTGAAAATATCCACCAGATTACCCCGGAAAATGAAGTGGCTACCAAAACCCAGATTCCGGTCCAAATAGCTGCCTCCTTTGATTTGATGACGTGTGCTTTTTTATTGAATACCCCCAGATCGAGCGCGAGAAATAATAAAATGCAGAATATAAAGATTATCCAGACGCTCATACTAAGATTGATGTTTTAAATAATTGGCGAAAGTATATAAAAAGGGGGTATTCACAACCCTTTATATTTAATCGGTTTGGCAAAATTGGCCTGCCTAAAATTTATTATTTCTGTGTGAGTGAAAACCGCTTGCAAATTGATTTTTTTTAAAGCTAACTTTGAATTTTAATTCTGATACAAAAATGAAAAAACAGCTGATAGCATACCTTCTGGGCCTAATATGGCTGGTAAGCTTATCTGCTATTTTTTTAGTATCGCCCCAGTCGGATTTGGCAAAGATTGGCAAAGAGAGACACGAAATTGTACAGGAGGTAACTTCTCAGGAAATTCTTCCATTAATTTCCAGCGACACTCCCAAGACCCCTTCTTTTGTTATTGACTGGAATCTATGGTCAAAGTTCAATTCGGAGTGGATTTCTTTAAAATATGGATTAAAGGACACCTCTCTTTTCTATTCATTTTTCAAAAAGTCATTTGCATTATTTGATGTGAAAGTGACTTTTATCCATTTTTTCCATCCTTGGTAGGATTAGATAAAATCAACTGGCCGTCTCATCGGCCCTAGTTTCATTTTATTTCTAATCCAATTATACACACATGTTCGAAATTGATCCTGTGACATTACTTATGTCATGCTTACTTATGTGCGCATTCAGCGTACCGTTCATTAGTCATGGACTTAAAAACAAAAAGAAAAACAACCTTCTGATAACCCAATTGAATGAGTTGGCGCAGTCTATCGGAGCCACTCCGACAGAAATAGATACTTGGAGACATCGATATGCAATAGGAATAGATGTGAACCAAGGTATATTAACTTATGTGCGTCATGGAGTAGATGCCGTAAATCAACGCTTGGAATTAGCGGATTTCAAGAAAGTCAACTTGATAAAAAACTATCAGGCAACTACTGAAAAACCAAAGCTCCACCAGCTTCCGGAATATGTTGCTCTAGAGCTCATTCCAAAGGCTTCCGACACAAATGCTATTTCCTTGGAAATCTATGATGCAGAACAGTATTCAGATTTGCTTGGAGAGACTGTATTAGCTGATAAGTGGCTTGAGCTAGTGAAAAATCAATTAAAATAACTTGGTATTGGGTGTCCTATTGGGCACCCATTATTTTTCTTACTTCATATGGGAAAGCAAAACGAATCCTGGGGCTCAAGAACAGGTTTGATCTTAGCAATGGCTGGAAATGCAGTTGGACTTGGCAACTTCCTGCGATTTCCAGTGCAAGCCATTCAGAATGGTGGAGGAACTTTTATAATTCCATACCTAGTCTGTTTTGTGGTCATGGGAATTCCTCTACTGTTCACTGAATGGTCCATCGGTAGGTTTGGGGGTAAACTTGGCAATCACAGCACGCCATATATCCTCGGATCCATGAGTAAAAGTAGCTGGTGGAAGTATATCGGGGTATTTGGGATATTCACCAACATCGCGGTGGTAGCATACTATACGTATATAGAATCCTGGACTTTTATCTATGTGATTCACACAGTTATTGGCACATTTACAGGCATGTCCCAAGATGAGGTGAGTAATTTTTTTGTACACTATGTAAATCTAGACGGTGCAGATTTTGGGATTGCCTACTTACCTGTTTTGATCTACCTACTCGTTTTAGGGATCAACATCTACATCCTTTCCACAGGATTGGGAGGAATAGAGAAAGTAGCTAAAATTGGTATGCCACTTCTGATTCTTTTTGGTGCAGTGCTCGCTTACAAGGGCTGGACTATGGGAGCCGATTATGCATCCGATTCGTTCCCCAATGCAAATGCCTGGGATGGGATTAACTTTCTCTGGACGCCACAATATACTTCGCTGCTTGACCCTAAAGTCTGGCTCGCCGCAGCTGGACAGATTTTTTTCACCTTATCTGTTGGGATGGGTTCCATCCAATGCTATGCATCTTATTTAAAAGAGAACGAGGATATTGCTTTGAATTCCCTGACTTCAGGATTTACCAATGAAATGGTCGAAATTGTACTTGGAAGTGCGATCGTAATCCCAATAGCAGCGGGCTTTCTTGGCTTAGACTGGGTGATAGAAAATGCCGGATTCGGAATGGCTTTTCAGACGATGCCCTATCTCTTCATGCAGTGGGGAGAACTATTCGGGACATTAGCTGGGCTATGTTGGTTTGGCTTATTATTCTTTGCTGGAATAACCTCTTCATTAGCAATGGGAACTCCCTGGATGGGATTTATGCAGGATGAGTTCGGATGGGGAAAAGTAAAAGGAGCTATCTCATTTGGTGTTCTTGCACTACTAATGGGATTACCGACGATTCTATTCTATCAATATGGATATTTTGATGAATATGATTATTGGGCTGGAACAGTATCTCTAGTGGTATTCGCACTGCTCGAAATGATTTTATTTACTTGGGTATTTGGAATGCAAAATGCCTGGACAGAACTGAATCGTGGTGCTGATATCAAGATCCCGGCAGTATATAAGTGGATCATGAAATATATTACTCCTGTATTATTAATGCTGGTTTTGGCAGCTGCATTGATTACACCACATGGCAATGATTGGGTAGCTGCTTTCTCTGGGTTGTTTGAAGGAGAAGGATGGAAACTTGACCCGAGCTCTTTGATTTCCAAAGTTTCCCATGAAGATCTGAAACTACTCCAACTCGAAGATCCACAGAACGGGGAATTCTATAAAAAGAAGATTTTCTTTTCAACTCTCGCTAGAATCCAATTGGTAGCCTTGTTTGCGTTAATTGCACTCATTGTATGGTATTCAGGGCTTAAACGTAAATCAATAAATCATGAATAGTTCAGCATTTATTCTATGTATAGTCGTGCAACTTACGGTTGTCTTGGCTACATGCTATTGCTTTTATCTGGTTTTGAAGAAGCCAGGTATAAAGTGATCATTCTACTTTCACAAGTAATTCAATTGATCCATTAATCTGCTATGGGCAAAAACAATGTTTTGGAAAAAAATGAATTTATACCAACTCTCTCAAATCCACAGGAACCACTCTAGAAACTCCTGCTTCTATCATGGTAATCCCATAGATAATATCGGTACTGGCCATAGTGCGCTTGTTGTGAGTCACTATGATAAACTGGGATTCTCCACTGAATTGTTGGATTATCTGGTTGAACTTGTCAATATTGGCATCATCCAATGGTGCATCAACCTCATCAAAAATACAGAAAGGCGCAGGCTTCAGTAGATAGATAGAAAAGAGTAGGGAAGTAGCCGTCAGGGTTTTTTCACCACCAGAGAGTTGGTTGATACTTAGTGGACGCTTTCCCTTTGGCTTCGCCAAAATTTCTATTGCCGATTCCAGTGGATTACTAGGATCAACCAACGTCAGATCACAATCATCTTGCTCAGTAAATAAGGAACGGAATACCTTGACGAAGTTTTCTTTGATCTTTGCAAAAGCATCTAAAAACGTCTCCCTCGCAACTAAATCTATTTCTTTGATCGTCGTCAGCAAAGATTCTTTAGCCTTTATCAAATCTTCTTTCTGTGAACTGATAAAGTCATAGCGAACCTTGATTTCATCATAGGCTTCCATGGCCATAGGATTGATGGGGCCGATTTTCTCCAATTTTTCTTTTTGCTTACGTACCAGTTCCCGAAGTTCCTCCTCCCTGAAGTCCGCGAATTCCTGATCTATTTCTGGATTTTCATCCATGAGTTCGTCCAGATCCAATTCGAATTCTACACTGAGTCTTTCCTTCATTCCAGCCATTTTCAGTTTGATTTCATTCACTGCATTCTCCAGTTCATGAATCAGCTGATCAAAGCTTTCCTTAGATTTTTGGAAACTTCGGATCTTTTGATCTGTCTCATCTATCAGTCCTCGTGAAGCATAGTAGTCTTTTTCTGCTTCCTGAACTCCCTTTTCTATTCCTTCTTTCTCAGCATACAACTCGATCAGTTCATCATCTTTTACTTCATTATTATCCAATAGGGATTTGATTTCGGTATCCAGTTGGGAAAGTTCTGTTTGTGATTTACCTATTCGTTCTTTTGAGCCATCATAAGCAGTCTGCTTGAATTCTATCTCTTGATCCAAACTCGTCACTCTGTTCAGATGCTGATGATACAAAATATTTTCAGCGTTGAATGACTGGGACTTTTCGGAAAGCAGCGCAGATTCCCTTTCATAGGTCTCGTTGAGCTCTTCAAGTTCATCATGCATGGCTTCGAACTCAGCCCGCTCGTCAAAAAGCTGAGGCTGAATCTCAGTCAAACTTTCTTCAATAGAAGCGATTCTGTCCAGAATATCCTCCCGCTTATTAGCATTTGAGCTGAGCAATTCGGCAAGTTGCTCTTTCTTGGTGCGTACAGATACAAAATCCTGATTGATGGAATTGATCTTATTCTGCCATTCTTCCAATGTCTTTTTGTAGCTGATTTCTTTCAGCTTCATCAGATCAGAAAGCTTGTTGTCCAGATTATTTCTGGTACTGCTGACTTTTTTATTCAGTTCCTTGATTTCCTTGTCCAGCTTTTCAAGATTCTTGGCTCTACCAATTCTTTTTCCTTCGAAAAGCCCTACAGAACCACCAGAAATACTGAATTTACGTTTGGTGTATTTTCCGTTTTCAGAGATGAAAACAGCCTCTGTATCCTGCGGAAAATCCCGGTGCTCGCCTTGTACGATGTACACATTGTCCAGAATAAAGTTGATCAAGCGTGAATACTTGATATCAAACTCTATAATTTCTGTTGCGGCGATAGCATTGGAAAACAGCTTGTTCTGACTTGGTTTAAAGCGCTCAAAATGCTCTAAAACAAAAAAATTGGCTTTTCCCCGTGCCGAATCACTGAGTAGTTGAATAGCGGAAATAGCCTGAACTTCAGTATCCACTACATAGTAATTCATGTAGCTGTCTAAGTAATTCTCAATTGTTACCCGATACTTTTCAGAAGTGGTCAGTAGATCTGAGAGGAGCGGCACATCCTTACCCCAACTTGGATTTTTCTTTAGGAATTTGATGGCTTCCGGAAAACCTTCTAGGTTCTCGACCAAAGACTTGGTGAGGTTGTATTCATTCGTTTTTGAATCGAGTTTTCTGGATGACTGTGTCAATTCTTCCCGAATCATTTCGATCACACGATTAGTATCTTCAATCTTTTGATCAAGATCTTCCTGTTTAGCTTTTAACTCCTCATAGCCTTTAGTTGACTCATCGAGTTCAGCTTTCAGCACAATCAGTTTCTCTTCGAAATCCACCAAACTGGCTTCCTGTGAGGAATCATCGCTGGAAGTTCTTTCCAATTCCTGCTTGAGCGTAGACAGCTGAATTTGTTTGATTTCTATGTCTTTACTGAGCTGATAAACTTTCTCTTTGAGTGTTTCAAAATTTTGATTGATCTTCTTTTGAGCCTGTTGCTTCTCAGATTGAATTGACTTTTGGTTTTCGTAAGCTTCTCTAAGTTCGGAAACGACCATTTCCTTTTCGGCAAGCATTTTCTCTGCTGACTCTTTCTCCTGTTGAAGGGAGCGAATACTGAAACCAGCACGATCATTTGACTTGCGGTCAGCATCAATTTGTTCCCGCAATTTCTGCGATCTGTCTTCCAGAAATCTCAGGCGTTCATTCTTGATTTTCTTCTCTGACTCAAACGAACGGATTTTATTTACGTGCTCATTAAGCGCTTTCTGCCGACTGGAAAGTAGCTTTTCCTTTTGAATCAAATCAGCTTTCAGTTGGCTTAGAAGAGCTTCCTGATCCGCTACCTGAGTCTGAAGCTGCAGCTTTTTATCTCCTTCTTCCTGTATTTTAAGATTGGCTTCTATGAGTGACTTACTGTATTTCTCTATGCTTTTTTTTGCCAAATTGATACTCGCCACTCTGTAGTCCTTTTTGATTTCAAAGTACTTAGAAGCCTGCTTTGCCTGCTTTTCCAGACTTTTTAGATTCTTTTCTATTTCAAAAAGCACATCTTCTACACGGTCTAAATCATCATCCGTATCCTGAAGTTTTCGGAGCGTTTCTTTCTTTCTGTTTTTGAATTTGGAAATTCCGGCAGCCTCCTCAAATAAATCCCTGCGGGAATTGTTCTTGTCATTTAGGAGCTCATCGATCATTTTCAATTCGATGATTGCGTAGCTGTTAGAATTGATCCCCGTGTCCATGAAGAGATTGGTGATATCCTTCAGGCGGCAGGTAACTCCATTGATCTGGTATTCACTGTCTCCAGACCTGTAGTAGCGACGGGTTATCGTGACGTAAGTATATTCAGTAGGAAGTAGGTTTTTGGTGTTTTCAAAGGTTAGGGATACTTCTGCAAGATTGGATGCTTTACGGTTTTTGGTTCCGTTAAAAATCACATTCTCCATCTTATCGGAGCGAAGCATACGGGTTTTTTGCTCACCTAGCACCCAGCGTATGGCATCGACCACATTGGATTTGCCACAACCATTAGGCCCAACTACACCAGTGATTCCCTTGTCGAAGTTAATCACCATTTTATCTCCAAAACTCTTAAACCCTTTGATCTCCAGCTTACTGAGCAGCATCCTTTTGAATTTGTCTTAATTAATCAAACAAAATAAATAATCTTCAAATAAGGTTTAAATGGCGTTTAAAGACTGATTTTAGCGACCTTTTTAACCCTTTTATTACACTTTTCATTACCTTTGAATCATACGGAATCAGAAACCTAATCCAGAAACTAATGAAAGCCATATTCTTTATCAAAGATGCATCAAAAAGCAATCTTGAACCAAATTCAATCGTACTAAGATTTTATTTGAAATCCAAGAAATACAAGGTAAAAGGATTAGGGATAAAATGCTGCAAAAAAGATTTCAATCAGGAAGAACAGAAGATTAAGCGGTCTAATCAATTTTATCAGAAATACAACAAACGTTTAAATTTCATTGTGAATGAGCTTGAAAAGATTGAAGAAAAAAGAGAAATAATACCAGAAGATATTGATTTGATTGTAGAAGCTTCAATCAAAGATATGGATATAAAAAAAGTAATTAGTAACAGTGAGAATTTAAAGATGTTAATTACTAAATATGTTGAATCACTTGATGTAAGTAATTATAAAAAAAACACCAGAAATAATTATATAAATGCTTTATTAAAAGTAGAACGATTTGAAGCATATAATAATGTAAATATATCAATTACTGATTTATTGGAAAATATTACATCATTACAAGAAGAAATTATTAATTGGTGTAGAAATGTTGAAGGTAATAAAGATTCATCAATTAAGATGTTTTTCAATAATTTAAATACTTGTATTATATATTATAATAATAAAAATAATAAAAATATACCAACTTTTAACCATAAGGATAACAACTATAAGATAGAAGAAAAAGAGATAATTTATTTAACCAAAGATGAATTATCCAAACTTTACAATTTTGTTTATAATCCAAATGAGGAAATGCAAGGAATGAAAAGACCTGAAGAAAAACATCTGAAATATGTAAAATATTTTCTTTTCAGATGTTTCTGTGGAATGAGAGTATCAGAAATGCATTCAAATAATATTAACCCTCAAAGATTAAATCCTTTTACAAAAGATTTAGAAGCAAGACCACTATTGGTAAATAAAGATTTGAATTTCAGCTATTTTGCTACTAAAAATAATAAGATTGTAAAAGTTCCATATATTGGAAATTATTTATATGATATTGCAAGAAGTTTAGATTGGGATTTTCCAGATTTAACAGTTCATAAAGATTTAATGAAACAAATTAATAGGGAGCAATACATTGTTGGGAAAGTATTAAAAATGATATATGGTGATAATATTAGAAAGATAGAAACAATGAGTAATGGTAAATATTATTATAAAAATCTTTCTGAATGTATTTCATCACATACTGCTAGAAAATCATTTGCTTATATTATCTATAATATTAATAAAGATATTCTCCAAGTTATGAATTGTTTGGGTCATTCAAGTATTGAAGTTACTAGGAAGTATTTAGGTATAGAATATGATAATAAATCAATTGAATCATTTAGATTGGATTTGTAAATTATTATTAGATAAAATTAAATTTAACAAACTTTACTAGTATTTATATAAACAACTAACTTAAAAAAAAATGAAAAATCTAATCTTATTATTACTATGTATGTTTTCTATAAATGTAGAAGCACAAGAATTACAAACAGAATATCTTCAATTAAATAATGGTGCATTTGTTTATCAGCGAATTTTTGAATCAGAAGATTTTCCTAATGAAATAACTATTTCGGCTATTAAAATTATAAACAGTACAGAAAATGCAACATCTGCTGAATTAGTACCAATGGAAGTTGAATTTAAAAAATATGGTTATAAAGACAGGATGGCAATGTTAATGCCTATTGCTAATGGATCTAATCTTTATGGTAATGTAGTTATAGAAAGAAAAGATAGTAGAATTAGAGTTACTATAAGTAATCTTAGATTTCATAATGCAGTAGGTAATCAAATATTTGGAGGTATAGGAGATACAGAGCCAATAGAAGATTATATTTTAAATGGAAAAGGCAATGTAAGAAATGGTAATACTTTTATAAAAGCACTTGATTCAATTGAAAAAACATTATCGGATAAATTTATTAATACTGTTTCTTCTGATTGGTAATAATAAATAATTCCTATATAATATAAAACCTATCAAATAATCCTGATAGGTTTTTTTATGTTTAATTTATAGTGATTTATATATATTCAATATATATTTGTATTTATAATAAAGTGAATATGAATACTGAAATATATAATTATGTAAATCAACATACCAAAAAGATTAAGAACAAAGAAATGATTGATGATACTATACAAGATGTATTATTAATCATTATAGAAAAGGGTTTAATTGATTCTGAATTAACACCTGAATTAAAGAAAATAATACTTGGTGTGATTTGGAATGTTAGCCATTCAAACTTTACGAATGAAGAAAGAAAATATCAGCAAATATCAGAAGATTTTGATGTACCAGATTCAATTGATAGTAACACCAATAGTAAATCCAAATTAGAGGCTATATTCCCAAAGCTAAGGCGACATATTATTAATAAGTATATGAAGAAGGGAAAAGACATTACACCCTTTAAATGCTGGTATTTATTCTATTTGGGTTATTCACCAAAAGAGATTTCAAATAGACTTGATGTAACTAATGAAGAAGCATCAATAAAAGTAAGATTGGTAAATAAAATCATTAAAACCTTTGTCACTGGAATATCAAGTAATCAGCCACTTTATCAATTAAACTATTACTATAAACCAATTAAGCTTTTTAATAATGTAAATGAAGCCTCTAAAGAATTAGGAATCAAACCAAATAGTATATATCAATGTTTAAGAAGTAGCCGTATAAGAGTTAAAGAAATCAATTCTACTTTTATTTATAAAACTGAATATGATTCTGGTAGTTACTCCAAAGTAATACCAAAGTTTGAAATATACAAGAATGATAATTTTATTGATGTATTCTATTCCTTAACTGATACAGCAAATTATTTTGATTACTGTATAGCTTGGACTAAAGAAAAGATTGATAGGAATGAAGATATAAAAGGTTATACAGTAAAGTATTTTTATTAATTAATTTTTGATTTGATTTAGATAACACATACTAATACTATGTGTTTTTTTTATTTAATTTTTTCTTGCTCTATTCTTTTTATTACCACAAATGCATCTGGAAGCGGTAACTAGGTTAATAAAGTATTCTTTTTTGTGAATATTTTTTGAATAAAATTATTTAAAGGGGTAGGGGGTGTAATTGTTTGATTATCAATTTCTTATGAACCACTCCCCCTAGGGAGACACACGTTATGTCATTTTTTAGGGTAAAAAACCCCTTCTATGATTTTTTAAAATATGATTCCAAACGAAATAAAGCAGTTAAACGGCACTTACAGAGCAGACAGGGATAAGAACAAAGATGTAAAATTTGATTCAATAGAGTCAATGAAAGTGCCTGTTTTTCTAAAAGGGGAATCAAGGAAGAATTTCAAATTACTGGTTGATCAATTAGGGATTAATGGGTATGATGTGCTTACCTCATTAGATGCACCTGCTTTAACTCTTTTGGCTGATGTATATGGTGAATATATCACAGTCACCAAAACAATTGAATCTGAAGGTTTGATTATTGAAGATTATAATAACAGGGGGAAACTTGTTAAAAAATTAAGTCCATTAGCTTCTTACAAAAGAATGTTATTCAATGACATTGCAAGACTATTAAAAGAATTTGGGATGACTCCAAGTTCTAGAAACAAGGTAGAATTTAAACCAGCTAATGAAAGTAAAGAAGATGAGTTTAATTTTTAATGAATAATTATACTGTAGACTTTTCGAGAATTGATCTTACCAAATATTATTACGATAAAGAGGAAGCAGAAAGAGCAATTAGATTTATTGAATTATACTGTAAAATTGTAGATGGAAATAAAGCAGGACAACCATTACTATTATTAGATTGGCAAAAAGAATTAATTAGAGCTTTATTTGGATATAAACATATATCAACAGGATTTAGAAAGTATAGACAGGTTAATTTACTGATTCCAAGAAAAAATGGTAAAACTGTATTTAGTGTAGCTATTTTATTATATGTCCTTTTATGTGATAATGAAGAATTTGCACAATGTTATTTTGCAGGTGCAGACCGTGAACAAGCACGTTTAGCAATTGACGTATTAAAGGCAATGGTAAGCAAGCAACCTAAATTCCAAAAGGTATTAAAGGTTCTGTTGAATAGTGTATCATATCGAAAAACAAATTCTTTTGTTAAAGTTATATCCAGTGATGCAAATACTAAACACGGGTACAACACCCATTTTGCCCTTATTGATGAATTACACGCTCATCAATCAGATGAATTATACCAAGTATTATCAACTTCAGTTGGTAGCCGTTCACAGCCAATAATTTTTACAATCTCAACTAGTGGATCTGATAAAAATCATATCTGTTATGAACTCTATGATTATTCCAAAAAGATTATTGAAGGTGTAATTGAAGATGAAACTTTTTTGCCTTTTATTTTCGAAGGGAATCCAGAATTACCCATTGATGATTTGGAGAATCTTAAACTTGCCAATCCTTCAATAGGTGTTGGTGTAAGCCTTGAATATCTTCTAACTGCTGCCAATAAAGCTAAAGCAATTCCAACGCAATTAGAGGCGTTTAAACAGCTTCATTTGAATCTTTGGGTTGATGCTGCTACAGCGTTTATTAAATCCGCTCAATGGGACGTTTTAAAGGCAGAATACACAGATGAAGACTTGGAAGGTGAAGAATGTTTTATGAGTTATGATTTTTCAGCTAATAAAGATTTAACTTCTATAAACCTTTTATTCCCACCTACTGAGACAAGAAAAAAATTTAGGACTTTATCTTATAATTTTTTGCCTATGGATGCAGCAATTGAAAAAAGTAACATTTCGGCTGGGCGGGTTTTTTTACATTGGGGTGATGATCCAAAAAATAATTTATTTCTAACAATCAAAAAAACAACTGATTTTGATTTTGTATTGGAAAAGATTATTGAAATCAATGAAAAGTTTAAAATCAAACAAATCACATATGATAGATTTCTAGGTAATTATATGAACCACGAAATAAGTAAAATTGTGGATTGTGAGCTTGTTGAATTCAATCAAAATTTTAGATCATTTTCACCTGCTACAAAAGAGCTTGAAAATATGGTACTAGAAAGGACATTGGAACATAATGATAATAAAGTGTTAAGCTGGTGTATAAGCAATGTAAAGGTTTTGCAAGACAACCACGAAAACATTAAACCTATAAAATCCAAGTCAAGTGACAAAATAGATTCAGCAATTGCCTTATTAATGAATGTAGGACAATATTTGAATTCTTTAACTGAACCAGATGAAAACGAATACTATGATGGTATAGGTTTTATAATGGTATAATTTTTTAATCTAATAAATGAAATGTATGGATATACAAGTGGCAGTGAATTAATCAAAGCAATTTTTAAAAATGTTGATAATGAATGGGTAATTAAGATTTTATTTCCATTAATAACAGTAATTGATTTAATATTTAATTTTTTATTTCAATCAGTAGGGGCGATATATTTTTTAATTGTTCTTTATGTGATTGATTTTTTAACAGGTGTAGCAAAATCAATAATGTATTCTTTAAAAATCAGAGGATTAAAGAAACAAAATCTTTCAATTCCAAAAGAGCTAGAAGATAAGAAATTAGTATCAAAGAAATTTCCTAGATTTTTATTAACTCTATTGGCTGCTTTAATGCTATTGTCATTAGTCAAATTTGCTGCTATACATTCAATTATATTTGTTCCTTTATACTCTATATTTTATTCTACATTTCTTGGACAAAATATTTTAAGTATATGCGAAAATCTAGCAGAAATGAATTTGGTGCCATACAAATTTGTAACAATAATCAAAAGAAAAATTACAGACTATAATAGTCAAACAAAGAAACAATAATTTTTTATATGCAATTAACATCAAATTTCGCATTATCAGAATTTACTTGTAAATGTGGGTGTACTTTTCCAGATGAATTAATTAATAATATTAATGAATTGGCAATCAATTTACAGTTAATCAGATATTATATCAAACTTCCAATCATTATTAATAGTGGTTATAGATGCCCAAAGCATAATAAAAATGAAGGTGGTAAATCTAAATCAAAGCATTTAACGGCAATTGCTGCTGATATAAAGGTAAAAGGTTTGACACCAAAGCAATTAGCCGTAATCATTAAAGAAATGATGAATGAAGGGATAATTAAATCTGGTGGGTTGAAAGCTTATAGGACATTTGTACATTATGATTTTAGGGGTAAGTATGTAACTTGGTAATTGGTTAACCACAAATTGATATTAAATAAGTAACTATTATAATGAAGGGGTTATTTTTTGTTTAGTAGTTGTGGTTATATTTTTTTAAGTAGTTCAAATTAAATGCCCCTTCATTTTTAATTTAATTCTATGTCAATATTAAGTAACATTAATAATATTTTTTCATCATTCAAAACAACTTTAGGAACTGGTTTTTACTCAATTGATGCACCACAAAATGAAATTATTCTTAATGCATCAACCATTAAATCAATTACGGCCTATACCGCTGGTGTTAATTCTATTGCAAATTCAATTGCTTCTATTCCATTTAAGTTAAGACAATCAAAAGATTATATAAATTCTGATTTGAATTATTTGGTAAAAGACAAACCAAATAAATTTCAAACTGCATATCAATTTAAAAGAGCAATATTAAATGATATGTTATTTAGGGGTACTGGTTTTGCATTGATTGTGAGAGATGAAAATTCAGGAGAAATTTTAGAAATAATTCCTGTTGATTATGATAAAGTAACTGATGCAAAAATCGTAGATAATGAATTGTATTATATAATTAATTCCCTTCCAGTTCATAATGATGATTTATTAGTATTTAAAAATTCTGGTAATGGTGCATTTGGTATTGATCCATTAACGGTATTTGCAGAAACATTGGGTATTAGTTTATCCTCAATGAGGTATACGAAAAGGAATTTTGAAGGTGATGGAAGTAATATAAAAGGTGTAATTACTACTGAAGATAGATTAAAAGAAAATCAAAAGGAAGAATTTAGAAAAAGTATTCAAGCTAATTATACTGGTAGTAATTCAAAATCATTATTGGTATTAGATAAAGGATTTGATTTTAAACCTGTATCACTTTCACCTGATCAAATCAAATTGATTGAAACAAGAAATATACAGATTGCAGAAGTAGCAAGGATTTTAAATGTACCAATACAAATTGTTGCTAGTGAAACACCAAGTAATTATAACTCAATAGAGGGGCAACAACTAGATTTTTATAAAAGAACATTAAGCCCAATTATATATATGATTGAGGCTGAATTAAAACATAAACTATTAACTAGAACTGAAATTAAATCAGATTATTATTTTAAAGGTTCAATTGAATCTTTATTACGTGGTGATAGTAAAGGAAGGGCAGAATATTACAAACAGTTATTTTATTTGGGTGCAATTTCACCAGATGAAATAAGAAGTTTAGAAGATATGCCACAAGAAATTAATGGTGATACATACGTACAAGCAAATTTAATTCCTAAAAATATTGTAAATAGGTTTTGGAGTTCTAAGGCTGCTTTGGAATATGCAAAAGCTGATGAAATAGAAAATAAAATTGATAATGAATAAGGAAATAAGAAATATAGAAGGTGTTGAATTTAGAGCCATTGAAGAAGATGGTAAAAAATATATTGAAGGTTATGCACTTAAATTCAATTCTGAATCAAAAGATTTAGGTGGATTTAAAGAAATAATTGAAACTAAATCAATTAATGAGAATACAGATTTATCTGATGTAGTGGCCTTATTTAACCACTCTAATAATTATGTATTGGCAAGAAAAAATACTGATGTGGATACACTTGAATTAACTGTTGATACTGAAGGTTTGAAATATAAATTTGAAGTTGATGAAGAAGTAAGTTATATAAAAGATCTTCATAGGAATATCCAAAAGAAAAATATATCCAAATCTTCTTTTGCTTTTTATTTACCTCAAGATGGTAGTGGTGAAAGATGGGAGAAAGTAGGTAATCAATATTATAGATATATAACCCAATTCAAAAAAATATCTGATGTTTCACCTGTTACAAATCCAGCTTATGACAGTACTTCAAGTATGGTTAGAAGCTTTGAAGATGTTAAGAAAGAATTGGATAAAGATGTTGCTGTAGAAGTCAAAGAAGAAATTAAAGGTAAGAGTGAAGATTGTGATTATAAATATCATAGTCTTAAAAAATAATTACCACATATTATATTTTTTAAAGTAAATATATTAAAGGGATATTTTCCCAAAATTAAATTAGAATAATTAATAATTTTTTATAAAATGAAAAGTACTGAATTAAAACAATTAAGAAGTCAAAAGCTTATTTCTATGGGTGAATTGATTGATACAAAAAATGCTGAATCCAGAGAATTCAATGAAACTGAAAAAGGTTCATTTGATAAATTGGATGGCGAAATTAGAGATTTAGATTCTAAAATTGAAGCTGCTGAAAAGGAAGAAAATTATAAGCTTAGAATGGCTAGTAATGCACCTTCTGTAGTTGCTAAATCAACTGAAAAATATTCATTGTTAGGTCATATCGAAGCAGTGAGAAGCGGAAAAGTATCTGGTGTATTTGCTGAAGCACAAGCAGAAGGTGAAAGAGAGCTTAGAGAAGCTGGTGTTGCCATCAATTCTAATGCTGCATATATTCCTTCTAATTATAGAGATTTTAGTGTAACTGGTGATTCAGGGGCTAAAGGTGGAAACACTGTAAGCACTGAGGCAAAAGGAATAATTGAATCCTTATTTGAAGGTTCATTACTTGACAAATTGGGAGCTTCTAAAATGCTTGGATTAGTTGGTAATGTGAAAATGCCAAAAGGCGGTAAAGTTGTTTCTAGCTGGGTTACTGAAAATGGTACTATTGCTAAATCTGATCATAATATTGGATCTGTAGATTTGACACCAAATAGACTAGCAACCAGATTAGCAGTAAGCAATCAATTATTGGTTCAATCTTCTAGCTCTGTAGATGCTTATTTGAGAAAAGAGATTGAAAAATCAATCCAGAAAGCATTGGATGAAAAGTATTTAGAAAATCTTTTGGCTGCTTCTGATACTCAAGCTGTAGTAATGGGTACTAATGGTGCTGCTTTGACTGTTGCCAAAGTTCAGGAATTTGTTTCTAAAGCTGGTAAAGCTGAAGTTGATATTGCAAATGCTAAATACCTAATCAATTATAATGTTTGGGCTGCATTGAAAGCATTGGCAAAAGCTTCAGGATCTGATAAATTTATGTTGGAAAACAATCTGATTGATGGAATGCCTTTCGTGGTATCAAACAGAGTTCCTTCTAACCTTACTAAAGGCACAGGTACTAACTTGTCAGCTATGGCATTTGGTGATTTCTCTAGTGCAATTGTTGCTGGTTGGGGAGCTGTTGAAATTGTTGTTGATCCATATACAGCTTCTGGTGATGGTCAAACAATCTTGAATCTAGGTTCTTACTTCGATCTTAAAGATTCTCATTTCGAGGGAAAATCAGTTTCAAAAGATATTGTAGCTGTTTAATCAATAGATTATATTTTTTAATAAGGGTGTACATTAATTGTACATCCTTTTTTTATGCCACAATCATATTATTTAGAAGTAATTATACTATAATCCATAATAGTATAATGATTCAAGTAATAGAACTATTGACAGAACCAAAATTGGTAACTCTGGAAGAAGCAAAAAAACATCTAAGATTAAATAATAGTAGGGAAGATACCACTATTAACAGTTTGATTATTACTGCATCTTCAATGGTGGAAGAATTTATTGATAGAACTATTTTTTCAAAGAAACTTAAATTGACTTCAAAATATAGTCCGTATTATTATTTGGGTAATTATATTGTTGATACTGTTGAATCTGTTAATCTGTACTATAAAAATGAATTGGTTAAAGAAGATGCTGAATTTACCCAAACTACACACACTGTAAATGTAACAGAAACGATTGATTTTGATTATGTAGAAATTATATATTCAATTAAAACTGATTATCCAGTAATACCAGAATCCTTTAAACAGGCTGCATTACTTTACATTGGTGATCTATTCAATAATAGACAAGAAATAGTAATAGGCAGAACGGCATTTAATTTAAATGTGGTTGATAGAATTCTTAGACCTTATACAAAAATGATATCATTATAATTATGTACATAGGAAATTTTAATAGATTAATCCAGATTCAACAACCATTAACAATCAAAAATTCTTTTGGTGAAGAAATAATTTCATGGGAATTGTTAGAAGATGTATATGCAGAAAAATATGATAAGTTGGTAAGAAATGAAAAATTTGAAGCTAATCAAAAAATTGGATATGAAGAATCTATTTTTTCAATTTATTATATAGAGGGTGTTAATTCTACAATGAGAATATACTCAATAGATGATGATAAATATTTTGAAATAGTAGGGGTGAAAGAAATTGGATTTAAAGAAGGATTACAATTAATGGCATATATTAAAGATAATTTCTAATGAATAATTTTGACATTGATTTAAGAGGTGAAAAAGAATTGATTGCTCAATTGAAAAAATTGAATAATAAAATGGCTGTTACTGAAATCAAGAAAGCATTAAGAAAAGCTGGACACAAAATAAAAACAGCCGTCAAATCAGAAGCACCTATTGGAGAAAGTGGAGAATTAAAGAAATCAATCAAGGTTTTTGCTGATGGTTCATATGGTTCAAAAAACGGTGCATTGATTAGAGTGGGAGCAGATAGGAAGATTGCACCACACGCCCATTTAGTGGAGTTTGGAACAGAAGAAAGGGAGTTGAATAAACCCAATACAATCAGGCTTGCCAGTGGTGAATATTTCAGAATAACCCATACTGGAAAGATGCCAGCAAACAATTTTTTTGAACGTGGTTATGAATCAAGTAAAAATGAAGCTATTGATATTTTTACCAATGAAATTAAAAAAGTAATAAATAGTGCAACGTAAATAATGAAAGTAGAAGAAATAATATATTCAATCCTTTTTGCCGATGTAAATATAAATAACATAGTAGGTAATAACATTTTTCCAATCAGGGCTGCACAGGGTAAAAATTTACCATTTATTACCTATACAGTAACAAGCATTGAACCCAATGCAGGTAAAAGGGAAGTAAGTGCATTTGATACTTATATGATTGATATAGATATTTTTTCAGCTACATTTAGTCAGTTAATTAGTTTGGTTGATTCAGTAAGAGAAAATTTTGAAGCAGTCAATTTTGAATCTGATGGGGTAGGAGTAGAATTTGATTTTTTAAATATAAAAGAAGATTATAAAAATGATGCACAATTGTTTAATAAAACAGTAAGTATTATAGGGCACTATTATAGTGTCTAAATTAAAATTAGAATAAAGATTTTTTAAAATAATATAATTATGAGTATGTCAATTGGAAATTTCGTTGCTTTATATAAAGAAGTGAGCGGAACTTATGAAGCTTT
This sequence comes from Algoriphagus aurantiacus, assembly GCF_035156405.1. Classification (NCBI taxonomy): domain Bacteria; kingdom Pseudomonadati; phylum Bacteroidota; class Cytophagia; order Cytophagales; family Cyclobacteriaceae; genus Algoriphagus; species Algoriphagus aurantiacus. The sequence goes on from NZ_JAXRUT010000006.1 coordinate 35,809, forward strand.
TGGTGGTGAAGTTAGTTCTTCATTTTCCATATCAAAAGATAATATAGAAATTACAACCAAAGATTCAGTAGATGATGCTGGAAATTTTGTTAAAGAATTTGATGGTAAAGGAGAATATACATTTACTTTTTCAGTTGAAGGAATTCAAAGAGCTGATTCAAGTGTTGATACTAAAATAACCGACTTAATGAATGGTACTAAACTTAAATTTAGATTTGGGTATAATATTTTAACCCAAAAATGTTATGAAGGTGAAGGATTCATTAATAGTATGTCAATTGATTCTGGTAAAAATGAAGCTGTTACTTTTTCTGCTGAAATTCAAGGTACAGGAGGTTTAGAAATAGTAACTGTTTCGGCTTAATATTTTTAGTGTTTATTTTTTGATTGAGGATACATATTAATTTATGTGTCCTTTTTCTGTTTACCACAATTAACGATTCAGAAGATAATTAAGATAAATAAAACCATTTATAATTATGAACAAGAAAATAAATTTGGGATCAAGAAAATTTGAATTTAAGAAATCATCTTATTCTTACAAAAATTTCGAAGATCGAAATAAGAGACCATTTAATCCAACATTAGCAAGTGATATACTTGAATATTTATATTCTTGTATAGTTGCTGGATATTTTTATATCAGACAGGATTGCCCGATTGATATTGTAGATTTCTATGATTTGATTGATGAAATGGAAAGTGAAAATCCTGAATTGCTTTATATTTCAAATAAAGAATTATTCAAGGAAATTTTAGGTATAAAAGATATTAATGATTCTTCAAATAAAATAGAAGAGGAACCAGCAGATGGTTCAAAAAAAAAGTAATTGATATTTATAAGTTGTTTGGGTATTGTGTTGGTGTAATAAAGATTAGACCAAATGATTTTTGGAATTTAGAAGATACTGAATTAATAAGTATTATTGAAGAATATGAACATAATGATCTTCAATTTACAAAATTAACATTGGAGGAAAACAGATTAATTAATTATCATATTGTTGCGGTACATAATGAGAAAATCAAAAGACCAAAACAGTTATATAAATTGCCTTGGGAAGGTGAAAGTGGATTTACACTTGAAGAAATACAAAAGAATATAAAAATTCTTGGTATACCTTATTTAAATTAAAGAGTAACATAATGGGTGTTTAATTACATCCATATTTTTTAAACATATTTTTTAATGGCTGGAAAAACTATAGCCTATTTAAATGTCTTAATTGGGGCAGATTCAGGAAGATTAAACAAAGCTTTAGATAGTTCAGAAAAAGCAGTTAAAAGATTTGGTGGTAAGCTTGAATCAATAGGAAAAGATTTATCCTTAAAAGTCACTGCACCATTAACCGCAATAGGTGCAATATCAACACAAACCGCTGCTAAGTTTTCGGATTCAATATTAAAAGTTAAGGCTTTATCAGGTGCCACAGGTGCAGAGTTTGACCAATTAGAAAATAAAGCAAAAGAGTTAGGAGTATCAACAAGATATTCCGCAAGTCAGGTAGGGGATGCAATGGGTTTTATGGCTTTGGCTGGATTCAATACTAATCAAACCTTAGCTGCTACACCTGCAATTCTTTCATTAGCTGCTGCTAGTGCCACCGATTTAGCAACTGCCAGTGATATTGTAACTGACACAATGAGTGCCTTTAAAATCGCTGCAAATGATGCTAATACAGTATCTGATTTGTTCGCAAAAACCCAGGCAAAATCTAATACCAATGTTTTGCAATTGGGTGAAGCTTTTAAATACGTAGCACCAAATTTTGCTGCTGCTAATCAATCAATCACAGATACATCTTCATTATTGGCAGTATTGGCCAATTCAGGTATAAAGGGTTCTATGGCTGGTACTGCATTGAATGCAATGCTAAAGGACTTGGTAAAGAATTCCAAAGATGGTTCAATAGCTGTTGGTAATGCTGCTATTGCCCTTTATGATCAAGATGGAACAATGAGGTCTGTAATTGATGTAATGGGTGATTTGGAAGAAGCAACCAAAGGAATGAACCAGATGCAAAAAGATGCTGCTCTGGGTGCATTGTTTGAAGAACGATCAATTAAGGCGGTGAATATTATGCTAAACACCGGAACAAAAGCACTTAGGGATTATCAAGGTGTTTTGGGTGATTCTACTGGTGCTGCTGGTGTTATGGCTGATGAAATGGAATCTGGGTTAGGTGGATCACTTAGAAAGCTTTATTCAAGCTTAGAAGGGATTCAAATAATCATTGGTGATAATCTTACACCTACCATTAATTCATTTGCTTCTGTTGTTCAAAATGTTTCAACCTATCTAAATGGTTTGGACAAATCAACCCAAAGAAATATTGTGGTTGCTGGTCTTTTTGCTGCTGCCATACCTCCAATTACTTATGCATTAGGTGCAATGGTTACTATGAGCGTGGGAGTTGTTGCAAAGTTGAAAGTGCTGAATACAATGTATGCTGCATCAACTTTTGCTGCAAGTTCATTTGGTGTTGCATTATCTGCATCCATATTGCCAATTACAGCGGTTGTTGCTTCACTTTATGCATTGTACAAAGCAGGAGAATATTTTAATAAATCTGCTGAAATCAATAAAAAGGTTACGGCTGAAATTGCAGTTAGAACAAATAATCTAAATACAATCAAAGCTGAAGCGGTTAAAGTAAGCAAGGGATTAAATGATAAAACGGCTGAATTCAATAAACTATCTGAGAAGGAAAAGAAAGCCATTATTGCAACCACAGAAGCAAAGATTTTTGACTTAGAAACCAGCATTAAGCAAGAAAAACAACTAGCACAATTGACGGCAAGAAAAGCAGCTGAACTGACAATTTGGGAACAATTCACATCTCATATATTCAGCTTTGGGAATACTACTGGTGCTGTTTATTCAATGGCTCAAAAAAGTACTGAAAAATATGTATCTGCTTTGGGTCAGCAAAATGTAGCTATTGAACAATCAGAATCAGAAGTAAACAATTTGAAAACCTCATTACTTGAATTAAAAAATACTGGAAATGTAACTGTTGAACCTGTTGAATCAATTGAAACTTTGGCAACTGCCAGTGAAAAAACAAAAGATATTCTTTCAAAGCTGAAAGAGGAACTTAACAAAATATCCATCAATAAGGATATCGATAAGGATTTTAACAATGTGGATGCCAGATTATCCACTTTCAAACAGGCTTTAATTGATTTGCGTTTGGCTGGTATTAGTCCATTATCAGAGACTTACAAGCAAGTTGAACAAGATTATAATCAGGCATTTGATTCAACCAAGTTAGATGCACTCCAAACAAGATTGAATGAACTGGTTAACAGAAATTATACTATTAATCTAGGCACTAAAGCAGATCCAATTAATACCAATGTAGGCGGACAATTGAACAATGAACCATTCATTGCATCATTACAGCAAAAAGCACAAGCAATTTTTGATAGTAATATGACCACAGCAAATACACAAAAAGCAGGGAATGATTTGCTTTTACAACAACAAACAGATTTCAATAATCAATTTAATGGTTTAGTTTCTGGATTTGCTGTTGATTCAATTGCTGGTTTTGCTGAAGGTTTTGGTGCAATGCTGGTAAATGGTAAAAGTGGGATAGAACAATTTGGCACTCAAATCTTAGGATCTATGGGTAAATTCCTTGGTCAGATGGGGAAATTGATTTTGGCTTATGGTGTAAGTATGGAGGCATTCAAAAAAGCATTTTCAAATCCTTATGCAGCTATTGCAGCTGGTGCAGTTCTTATTGCATTAGGCGGTGCAGTTTCTGCAATGGCTTCTAAATCATCTTCAATTGGTTCTTCTGGTGGTGGGGGTGTTAGTTCTGTAGGAAGTGGAACCAGTGATACCAAATTTTTTAGCTCAAGGGGTATAGGATCAAATCAAGGAAAAGAAGCGGTTGAATTTGTGATTAAGGGAGATAATCTAGTTGGGATTTTGGACAAGAATTCAAGGTTCAAAAACAGGCTTATAGGGGGGTAATTGGGGGTTTTACAGTTTAAAAAAATGGGTTGATCTTGCGGGGAGTTTCTAACGTTTATCGTAAAATTCAAATGCAAAGCATTCAAATTGGAGTCTTTATTTAATGTGTTTAAAATCAGGTGGTTATAACGGTATTGTGTAAACTTTTGTAAACTTTTAACAAATTTATTTCACACTTTTTACACACTTATTACACATTTTGTGACAATATTTTTTTAGTATTGTGCTATTGAAAATGAGGTAAAAAAAGATAACCCCTGCAAAGCAGAGGCTATCAATAATACCCAATGATAAAGGGCATTTTGGAAAGTCAAATTTAGAATTACTTCTTTCGTTTGTTTTTCCACCAGTCGTCAAATTGCATAAAGCCACTTGCAATGGCAAAAATGCACGTTACTATCTCTAATAGTGACATAATGGTAGTGAAGCCCGCTCCTTTCGGGAATGTTTAAATTAAAGGTTACAAAGGGAGGTTAATTGCTTGGTAGGTGATGACCTCCTTTGTTTTTTTCAATGCTACCCCTTTCAGAACAGCATTTGAACAAATATGGAAACACATTTTGACAAATAAAACCCGTAAAGTTTAACTTAGAGTATGTTTTTGAACATAAGTCAGAAACTGTATAAAGTTCATCAAATCAATAAGTTAGTCTTTAGTTAATACTTTTTTTATTTAATTAAATGAGCTACTATCAGGGGTTTGAAAAATGACAAAAAATGTCTAAAATAAATTTTCATCCAAAATTCAAATTTTAAATTGAATAAGGGTCAATAAAAAGTTTACCCATATTTAACTTTTTATCATACTGTATATCAATTTGTTATAATATTTTCTATGTATATTTTTCAAAGAAACTTTCATTTTAGCCACATAATTAAAAATTATTTTGTATGGGCTTAAGACACTATATGTCAGTATCTTATAATTTTTAGTAAAAAATCATCAAATCAAAAATTTTCACTTCACTAATGCCATTTTTCCAATTGGAAGAAAAGGGTGGATTTGCCATTATTTTATCAATACCACAAATGACCGTACGCACGGTAATTAAGATGAAAGAAATCATCTTAAATGGCATATGCGGTAAAGTACAGATTGGAATACCAATCAAGAGGAATTTATACAACAAAAATTGATATTCTAAAAAGGGACTATGTAGGCGAAATCATTGAATTGATTGGTTCGGCTAATCCCTTCAATCTGGTATATGATTCTGATTCTGTAAATCAGTTTTCAACTTTCAAATCTTCCTATGCTGAATTAGAAATCAAACTGACTGAGGCAATCAAAACTGATTTCATAGAAATAGAAGATGAGGATGATTTTATTCTGAGATACTACAGGAATGAGATTTTAGAATGGTCTGGTTACATTCTCCAGGAACAATACCAAGAAGGTGATGATAACAATCAACCATTTGTAAGCCTAAAATTCTATGATGGGATATCCAGATTAAAGATTTTCAATATCACAGATACCATTTTAGATTTAAATCAATTTTCGTTTTCATTGGGTTCCATTTTTCAGTCAATCAATGAATTACTTTATTCCACTATTGGAAGTACAGGGTTTATTGGTAATGATTTTTTGGTTGTTGATCAAACTGAAGTTACCCCAAATAATTGTTATTCAATTAATATTGTGAATAATAGTTTAGATTTTATTGATGTTAAATATAATCATTGTATAACAGGTGTCGAAGAAACAATATTTATAAATCCAGATGCACAAGCTACAATTAATTGTGTCGATTGTAATGGAATAAAATTAAATAATACACTTATTGGTTCTTTATGCTCTGTTGATTCCATTAATCAAGACAATGTAATATTTACGGTGTTAAGTACTAGTGATAATACTTGTAATGTTGAATCTCAAACAGGTACTTGTTATGAAATAGTAATACAAGATTCAGCTAAAGAATCAGGTGAATTATTTTTATATATTGAGACTCAAGAACCAAACCAAGAGATAGTAAACAAAGCATATTTTTGGTATGAATCATCTGATTTTGATGTAAATACTCAAGCTGTTACAATAACAATTTGTTCTGTTACAACACCTGTTTTTAGATATGGTGCAACAGGTGAGGCAATAGTGTCAGAACAAATAAGTGTAACTAGTGGTGGTACCTGTAGTACTAGTGAATATTGTATCACTGGGGTAGAGCCAGTCACCATTGATAATATTTATGATTCTGTATATGTAACCAAATCCTCATTATTCGATAAAGACGGAAATTCATATACCTTATTTGAGATTTTACAGAAGTTTTCAAACACATTCAATTTTACATACTTACTATATAAAGATTCTTTTGCCGTTCATAGTTTTGAATTTAGCAAAAATCCTCAATTTATTGATTTTGGTAATGCTGAATCTATTATAAATATTAATCATCATACTACACTAAATGCTAACCAATTCTGGATTAATAAATCAAAAGGATTGGAGTTTTTGGATAGCTTAAAAAAGATGGAAATATATCATAAGTTTGATGATACACCAAGTTATTTAATTACAGGTGATTTTACAGATGTTGTTAAGCTTAGAGAATATGTATCAGCACCCGACCCAACAACAACAAGCAATAGTATAACTTTCAATACTTTTTCTGATATACAAGCTAGTAGGGGTGTTGAAGCTGCTAGATGGTATAGAGATGTTTCTGTAACCAATGCGACACCCTTTATTATTCAAAATGATTCAAAAAATAACAGATTTAGATTAAGTTATAATATCAGATTTGTGATTGATTATGGAATAACAGATTTAGAGTTTGAAGCATTAACCGAAATTCAAAAGTATCAACTTGAAAATAAAATAAAGGAAATAGAAGCCAATACAGATGTAAGATTTAATTATCAGGTAGAAAGTGTGCTTGATGGCGTTTCAAAATTCTTAAAAATCAGTGCTCAACCAAATATAATTCCTAGATATGAAAGTTATAATTGGATTGTCGAAACTAATGCAGGTAGAGGGTTAGCAAAAGTTGGCTTGGATACATTAATTGAAGGGTATGATTATTCAATTGATATATCAGCACAGGAAGGATTAAATGAAATGTATCTAAGATTCTTTCAACCATATGTAGTTACTAATATTGATTCATTGAGTACTGATAATGAAATCAGAATAGAGGGTGTGAATATGATTATTTCAGATTTGAAATTAGTAAAAACTGAAATATTGGATGTTGATGAAATAAAGTTTGAAGGTGTAACAAATAGAAATGTATTCAATTATAACCTAAATAGAGATAAAGAAATATCTTATATAAATTTAGAAGAAATTGCCTATAAATATAATTTACTTAGTGGCTTAAATACTTCATTAGGTGCTTTGCCATTTCGAAGAAAAGAAAAGGATTATTCAGCAATCAGGCCATTAGAATTATCTGTACAAGATTTAATATTAACCCAGTCATTAGAGCAATTTGGATTTCAACAGCAATATATTACAGGTGATTTGATGGTAAGAGATAATAGTACCTTTGATATTTTTTCAACAATAGAAATTACAGGAAAAACATTTGCAATAGGAAAGTTTAATTATCAAGATAAGGCAGGGGTATATCAAATTGATTTAGTAGAAATAAAATAACAACTATGGCTTTTGAAATAAATATAAATAAAAAATATACATATTCAACAAATAAATCAAAACCTATTGCAACTGGTAATAGTGGTGGTACTGACTTGGATACAATTGTATCTGATTTAGAATTTGTTGGTACACAATTAACATTAAAGCAAAATGGTCAAGATGATTTAGTTACTAATTTAGTATTAGTTAAAGAAGATATTCCCAATATTGATATTAGTCAGGTTAATGATTTACAGAATAATTTAGATGATTTTGTAAGACATAACACAAATTCACAAGGTTTAGACCCAACCCAAAAACAGAATGCAAGAACAAATATAGATGTTTATTCTATAAATGAAATTAACACAATTACAGGAGATTTAGGTAATTTAAATACCATTGATAAATCTAATTTGGTTGTTGGCATAAATCAAGCCAATAGCTGGAAAGAAATTTCTTGGTAATTATATTAAATATGATTTTTTAAACTAATTAAAATGGCAGTTTATTCAATAAAAAAAGTACTCAGTTTACCTTCAGAAGCAAGCACAAATACAGTTTATTATGTGAAGGGTGAAGCAGATAGCAGGGTTAAATTATATGTCACTGATACCGCTGGAACTTTATTCCCTGTTGGTATACTTGATGGGAATGATGTTTTAAGCACGCTATTGGGTGGATATTCTGCTGGTTCTGATACGGCATTATCTTCAAGTGATAGCATATTACAGGCATTCCAAAAGGTACAGGGGCAATTAAATTCATTATCAACTCAAATAAGTCAGGGGATGAAAGTACCCTTACCTTTAGACTGTAGCACTGAACCAAATTATCCTGCTGCTGATGCTGGTGATTCCTATAAAGTAACTGTTGCAGGTAAAATTGGTGGTGCTTCTGGTATTCTTGTGCAGGTTGGTGATTTGATTACCGCTATTACTGATAATGGTGGTGGTACTGAAGCTGCTGTTGGGACTCAATGGTTCGTATTGCAAGCCAACACTGATAATGCAACTGAATCCGTAACAGGTCTTACTAGAATTGCGACAACTTTAGAAGTGAATGCAGGTAGTGAAGCATTTGCTTACGTTACCCCGTTGACATTAGGCACTAAGCTAAGTGATTATGTTTTGGATACTAGATCTTTAACCGCTGGTACAGGTTTATCAGGTGGTGGTGATTTATCGGAAAATAGAACCATTTCATTTAATACAACTTGGGGTGATTCAAGATATTTACAGCCTTCAGCACTTTCAAATTATGTAACCTTAGATACAGCTCAAACAATTACAGGTACTAAAACATTCAATAATAGAATATTTATTCGAGATGCAAACACTGGTATAATTTTGTATGAAACAGGTGCTACAGGTGCAGGTTCTGGTTGGAGATTTATAATAGACGGAAATTCTTTTAGATTGGATCGGTCTAGTGGTACAGAAGATTTTTCTGGATACACAAGTCCTTTTAGTATAAATAATTCAGGTGATTTTGCTGTTGGGACTTTAACTAATGCAGTTGGTGATTTCGTAACAGCTAATGCAAGCGGTATATTAAGAAGAAGAACACCAGCACAAGTATTAAGTGATATTGGTGCTCAAGCAGTTCTCACTAATCCAATAACTGGTACAGGTGTAGCAGGACAAGTATCTTTCTGGAATGGAACTGGTACACAGATAGGCGATAGTGGATTTGTTTGGGATAATACAAATTCAAGTCTAAAGGTTTCAAGCATAGACGGAAATAATGGACTTATCATTGGTCATAAAACAAGAACTGATGGAAAATATTTAATCAGAACGGGTGGGGCTACAAGTCAGTCATTTAATATATTATCATCAATAGATAATGGAGTTACTTGGAATTCTAGTATAAGTTTAGGTATTGATAATATAAATTTATACAGTAATAATATTATTAGATGGTCTATTTTATCAACAGGTGTATTACAATCCAACGGAGCACAAACAATTCAATCATCAACAGGTAATCTAACACTTGCTACAGGTGGTGGGAATGGGAATATAGTATTAAGTCCAAATGGTAGCGGGATAGTTTCTATTGAAGGAGGAACAAATAAGTATCTGGAGGTTAAAACTGGGTCGACTGTAATTGCTAGATTAGGTGATACTGGTGGTACTGATGATGGTGTTTTACAACTTTTTGATTCTACAGGAACAGAAGGGGTTAGAATCAGAGCAGGAGCAGTAAGTTATATAAATAACAGTTTCAATTTTTTAATTGGAACATCTACAGATTCAGGTGAAAAGCTTAATGTTAATGGTACTGTAAGAATTCAATCTATAGCAAACGCAACAGGTAATTTTGCTACCTATTCCGCTACAGGGGTATTACAACAAAGAACAGCATCACAAGTATTGGCTGATATAGGTGCACAAGCTTCAAGAACATTAGTATCAGCTAGTGGTACAATAGAAATTACTAATGCAGATGGCGTTGCAGGAAACCCAAATCTAGAAATGCAATGGGGTGAATTAGGTTGGTAATAATTAAATTTTTTAAAATAAAATATGGCAACATTAAAAGTAAATAAAGTAGAATCATTACCAGTATCACCTGTAGCAAATTCAATATATTTTGTAAAAAGTTCAGGAGATACCCAATTTGAAATGATTTTAACAGATTCTTTTGGCAATCCAATTGAAATGAATAGTAATGGTGTAACACTAGATACAGCACAAACTATTACAGGTGTAAAGAATTTCAATGCAGATATTACCTTTGGTGATACATCATTAGATTATGTGAAATGGGATAACACAGCAAATACATTGGGCATATTTTCACAAGCTCAATTTTTACATAAATATAGGGGTGGTGCTTCTGGTGCATTGAATCTGGGGCAATATGATGCCAGTGGTAATGCTTCAATCAATAACACATCAAATGCAGGTTTAATATTTGGCACAAATAATACTTCAAGATTAGAAATTCAATCTGATGGTGATGTATTGCTAAAGAAAGTTGATAATGGTGCAGGTGATTTTGTTACAATAGATGCAACAACAGGTCAATTAAGGAAAAGAACAGCATCACAAGCATTAAGTGATATAGCAAATCCACGTGTTTATGTTTTTGATTTTGCTACAAATGGGAATCCAGATGTTACAGCAGGAGGTACATATAATGTAAGATATGCACCATTAACCACTTTTACCACTATGAATATAGGAGATACTGCAAAAATGGTTATTAAAGGTAAAATACAAACAAGAAATGCAGCTAATTTAATAGGTAGTATTGGTGGTAGTATCGCAACTGGGGCAACATTTGGTTTGAATACTCAAAATTATAATTGGTCAAATGGAACTGTAGGTAATTTTACTTTTGAAATATCTAATGTACGAACTGGTACGTCAAGTTATAGACATACAATAGATTTATATATTTATGTTTATGATGGTGTAACAAATGAAGTTAGACATTTTAATCAAACTTCTACCTCTGCAACTGGATATTCAGGTGGTGCCTTGAATGGTAGTTTAAGTATATATTTTGCAGAAGCTAATGCGGAAAATGAATTATTTTTAATGTCTGGAATATTGGAAATATATAAGCAGACACAAACTTAAACAACTATATTTATTTTTATCTTAGTAAGTTTAGAAGCTTTTCTTTAGCCTCAATAGTACATATATATTGAAGTTTACCAGAATCGAATTCTTTTAAATACCTATCACTTGATTCAAATAGTAATTCAAGCCTAGTTTTTTGGCTATGGCAAGTGGGGCAAAGGGATTGAAGATTGTCAGTTTCCAATTCATATTCCTTGAATAAATTTCTATTCAATATGTGATCAACATAAACGGCTGGTGTAGTAATATTAATACTATTACATAATTCACATATAGGATTTTGATTAATCTTTATTTCCCTTAGAACCCTCCAATTTCTTCTGCGATAGAATCCTGTATCTTTTCCCCAACTTTTATTTTTATATTTCATCAAAAAAATCTGTTAACTCTATATTCTTTTCGAATAGATAATTTTTAAATGCAATATAAATATCAGATACTTTCTTCCTGTTGGTGGGGGTGTCTTTACCCAATTCTTTATATGATGCTTTTTCGAATTTTATAGAATAAAACATTCTCAAATTTTCATCTATAAAATCATTTCCATATTCAGCAAGGAATTCAGAATACATATCATATATTTTATCAATATTGAAATCAAATTTAGTTGGTGGATTTAAATCCTGTTTTGAGTCGAAATAGTAATTATTATCAACAGTTATTATTTTATTGTTGTTATAAATCCTGTTGAATTTATTGATGTTATAAACAATTATATGATTAATTTTAAGTTCATTATCTTCGATTTGATTGATACCCTTTTCCCATAGCTGGATTAATGATTCTTGGATAATGTCTTTTGTATCATCATTATTTTTGCGATGACGTTTAACGGTTAGTTTAGTGACAAATTGTAAAAAGTTTGAGTCCATTAATTGTTTTCATTGTTTTTTAATTTAGATAATTTAGATTTGAATTTATTATAAAATAATATAAACTGTAATATAAGTAGAATAAACGAGGCTATCGAGGCAACCAATAGTACATTTATATTAATTAACATAAATAAGTACATAACGTATGGATGAATGATAAAATAAATAGCAAAGCCAGAAATGAAAAGGCAGATATAATAAACGATGGTCATTATTAATGCTAAAATAGTTGTTAGATTTTTCATATGTAGTTGTTTAGTATAAATACTTTACTATTTGACTTTTTCGTATTCGAAAGGAATATTTTCTAATTTTAATTTATCGCTGAAGTTGTAAATGGCAGTATCGCCATATTCAGGATTAAAGTATAAATCCAAAAAATATTTATCTTTATATGTTTTTTGATTATTGTTATTTTGAAAGGCTCCTTTGCGGTATCCGTCAAATTTGAATAAACCTCCAAGATTGGCATAAACATTTTTAAGTACATTTTTTATTCTTTTATTTATGTTGAATATTATTAAAATATCTTCAGATTCGATATAATTAATATATCTGCATTGTTCTTTTTCATCCTTTATTTTATTGAGAAAATATGTTAATTTTTTGTATTCTATCATATAGCCTATTTTAAGCGATTCACGGCATTTTATTTCTATGTGGGATAGTTTATTATTATTTTTAAATATTACTAAATCCACTGGCTCAAAATCATTGATTGAGCTATTTATTTTATATTCATCTGGTTTATATCCAGAATATTGCATTAGTGTAGATGCTATTTCTTTTTCATTGAGTTTGTACTTATCGATTCTAGTCATATTTAAATTATTTAATATAAATAGTATGAAATCTGAAAAATTTTACTTTTTTCGTATAAACTTTAAAAAAATGACTGAATTACTCAATGATTTTAAGGATATCATAAAAGAGAGAATAAAAAATCCGTTTCTAGGAGCTTTAACTTTCTTTTGGTTTACCTTTAATTGGAAAGGTATTTTATACCTGATTTTTGCAAGTGATTTAATAGAGGAAAAATTTGTGAAAATTGAAGAAGTTTATTTTTCTCCCCTCAATTTCTTCCTGTGGCCTATACTATCTGCTTTGGGGTATGTGATTTTGGGCAGTTACTTGTTCTGGGGTATCGAAAAAGTAACTGCATATGGGAAAAAGAAAAGGTGGGTAAACTTCTTGAAGAATAAAGAGGAAAGTTTAAAAGCACAAGAAAAAGTGGAACTGGCAAAGGTTCATCTTGAAGAAGCAAAAACAAAATTTAAAGTGCGAGAAGATTTAACAGCTGAAATTTCTAAATTAAAATATGAAATTTCTAAAGAAAAAAATAGAGTACTAACATTAGAAAATCAAATAGTTCATTTTGAAGGTAAATTAAAGTCATATAAAGAAATAGTCGATTTAGAATTTCAATTTGATTTAAGAGAAGATAAGGTACAAAAGTTAATTAAAGGAGTAACAAATGAAGAAGTTGAATTACTAGGGCAAAAAATTTATAATTTGTATGAAAGTTTAGGTAGTAATGTGGGTTTATACAATGATAGTATAAATGAGTTACAGAATCTTGAATTTGGGAGATTTAAAGTTTCTTCAACAAAGCATTTAACTAATATAGAATTATCTTCATCTGGTAGATATATTCTCCGTAGATTCCTATATGCAAAAGGATTAGTAAATGAGGAGAAATTTAACTTTGAGACGGTTAAAAAGATTGGGCACAAAAATACAATGGTTTCAAATTTATAGCTTTTTATTTATTTTATTTTTAAAACGATTCTTATGGAAGAAGATAAAAATGAGAGTTCAATATCTGGGATTATCTCAGATGCCAAAGATTTTGTAAATGAGCGTTTTAGAAATCCTTTTCTGTTGTCATTCACCTTTTTCTGGCTTTTGTTGAATTGGCGTATTCCTTTTCTGGTTTTTTTCTCTGATTATCCCATCTTAGAGAGGTATGAAGAAATAGAAGATTTTTATACTGGTTGGGAGTTTTGGTTAAGAAATTTAATGGTACCATTAATTTCAGCTTTATTGTACGTTTTTTTAAAAGATATATTATTTGGACTTATTGAAAAGCAAACAAAGAAACCTTATATAAACAGATTTGAAATTAGAATTCAAAAAGAAATAGCAGAAATGAATGCTATGACTGCTAGAATTGATGCAGAACATAATTTAGCTGATGCTAGAACGAGATTTAAAAGATATGTAGATTTAGAACAACAAATTAAGAAACTTCAAACTGATTTAGAAACTAAAACTAATGAATTTATTATATTAAAATCTGATAATGATTTAAAGAATATTTTTGTTAAACAAACCCTTGAAGCTATTAATATTGATTTTCAAGTAGATTTATTAGACTCTACTGTTATAAAATTTATTGAAGAGCATGATGATTCAGAAATTTTAGATTTTGGATTTACAATATTTAATTTATGTAAAAGTATTGGTACTGTTGTTAGGAATAATTTTAATGATGAATTTGTTTTAGATATGCAGTTTTTAATAAATAGTGGGTATATGTTTGCTAGATTTTCTGATGATGGTGTGCTTACTGATATAGAACTTTATGGGGTTGGAAGATATATAGTAAGTAGATACTTATATTCTAAAATTTTGTTTCCACCTAAACAATTTCCTAATTTTAATAAAGTAGATAAATCAATCTTTTAATATTTTTAAGTCCAATTCTTATGGAATCACTAGGTTCAATTATTAAAGAAACAAAAGATGCTATTTTTGAGCGTATTAAGAATCCTTTTTTAGGTTCTTTATTCTTTTTTTGGTTAATCTGGAATTGGAAATATTGGGGGTATATTGTTTTTGGTTCAAACACTTTTGAATTCAGAATTGAAAAATCACCAGCTTACATGAATTGGTGGTTTTTAACCGTCTTGCCTTTAGTCTTAGCTATTGGCTATACATTGGGAAGTAGTTATGTTTTTAACTGGATAGAAAGTAAATCAAAAAGTGGAATTGAGGAGAGAAGGAGAAATTATTATGAAAGATTGAAGATAGATTATACTCAAAGAAAAGAGGCTGCACAAGAAAAGTACAATCTTAAAAAAATTGAAGAAGGAATAACTCAACTTGACGATCTTAGTGCCTCAAATGAAGAACTGAGAAATGAGCTTAAGTTTGAAAGAGAATTAGCAGCAAAAAATAAAACCGTTTTGGATGAAAAGAATGCAAATATTGATCACCTAAAGAAAACAATCAATCTTGATTTTCAGTTTGATTTGGTGGATGAAAATATTGATAGAATTATTAGAGATAATTCTGACGAAGCAATTACAAATCTGGGTAATTATATTAGTAAGTTATATGGGAAATTGCATAAAGAATTAGAATCAGTCGATAGAAATCACTTAGCTATGTTAGAAAAAATAGGTGCTGGAATGTTTGAAATGATTGATAATAAACTAGTAAGTATTGAACTTTTTCCTACGGGAAGATATTTGCTTAGGAGATTTTTATTCTCACGTGATGAATTTTTAAATATTAATATTAATTATTCAAATCGTTTAGATTTAATTAACAAAGAGATATAAAATAATGAACTTTAATAAACTAATTGACAACGCCCTGAGAATGCTTTCTAAGGCCGACAATGGTATAATACTACTGAATGTAAGCAATGAACCTGTACACCCCGCAGATGCAGCATTTAGGGGTGAAATGGTAACACCGTACAATGCCATTGATTTCATATCGGAATCATTCAAACAGAATGGACTTCAAATAAGAGACAAAGAAACTAGAATGAAGCTAATGCAATTGCTTCTGGAATTTGAAAAGGTAGAAGCCAATAAGACCAGAAAATCAAAGTTGAAACAACTGATGGCAGAGAATGAATTAATGGAGTTTGGGAAAATATTATGAAATTATTATATAAATATTGTTCTATTGAAAGTGCAGTATGTATATTGGAATCTGGGAATATTAGATTTAATTCACCTAGAAATTTTCAGGATAAGAAAGACGTTCCAATTGATTTGGTAGATTTTAGTTATCCTAAATTACATAATGATTATATAAAGGATTTAGAGGAACTAAAAATACTTGAACCTCAACATAATGGGTATTTAGATGTTATTGGAAATGTAAGGGCGATGTATAAAAAATTGCTAAATGATAAATATAATAAAGCAAAGGTTACTTGTTTCTCTCTAAATTATAATTCTAACTTCTGTTGGTTCCATTACGCAGATAATTCTAGAGGTATTGTTTTTCAGTTTGATTTAAATGAAATTTTTGATGAATATAAAGATGGTTTGTTTGGTGCAGGAAAAGTTAATTATATAAAGAAGTATAGGGATATTAATTTTTTTAAATATCCCAAATTTGATTTTTATAATTACTTTCTATACAATAAGCTTAAAAGTAAGTATTGGCAAGAAGAGGAATTTAGGTTTGTCTATTTAAATAATTTGGATAATATTGAAGATTTTAAAGATTTTAGATTCAACCCTTTTTCACTTAAAGCTATTAAATTTGGTAAAAAGTGTTCAGAAGATGATAAACTAAAAATATTGAATCTTTTGAGTGAGAAGGGTATTGATGTAAAGATAATTCAATAATTTTCTTTAGCTTTTTATGAGGTATCACTGTAATAGGTGATATTCCAGATTATCACTATTACTGGTGATGGGTCAATAAGTCAGGGTACATATAAAGCGGAATAAGTCAGGGTACATATAAGGTAATTAACTCAGGGTACATATAAAGCGGAATAAGTCAGGGCACATAAGGGTATATATGTTTTTAATACTGATTATCTTATATTCGTTATAATCATATTCAATAATTGAAACAGGGTTTGGCGTGGTGGTAACGAAGTTAAACCACCAAAGACCAAAGCCGTCATTTCAATTATTATATATTATTAAAAATATTTTAACTTTTTTTATTGATTATTAAAATAAATGAGATTTACTTTGTATTTATATATGAATCGTATGGATTCATTAAATTAATTTCATTAAGATTATTTTGCTAACTGAAACAATGGAATAGAGTAATTAACTATTCCATTGTTTTTACTCTGGTTACTAAATCTGATTAATGAAATACAAAGCAAAGTAATCATTATCTTAATGAAAAGAAATGTAGAAAAAAATGAACTAGAATTATTTACAGACCTAACTGTAAATGAACTTTCAAATCAACTTCAAGAAATAGGAGTAACAAAAAGACATATTAATGACCACTTGGTAAAGTATTTTTACTTAATAGATAAACTTTACACCTTTAGGGTTTTCAATAAAGACAGAGAATATTGTCGATTTTCCAGCATTTTACTTGGATCACTTTTGGGAAAGGATTATTACAAGCCAATAATTAATAATCTCATTAATGCTGGAATTATTCAATTGGTAAAGAACCATAGAAATTTTGGAGGTATCAAAGAGTCCAAAGCATATAGATTAGTTAATGAGAATGCAGATTTTTTTGTACTAGCATTTTCAGCAACTGATTCTAAATTCGTTGATAAGGTAATTAATGAGAGGGTAAAGAGAATTGAAAAGGACACCCAAACCCTTTCCAGACTATTCAGAACCCTATCCAACATCCAAACCAGCCACATAGATCAAACTTGCCTATCAGCTAATGATTTAATGTTTTTGCATCAACTGGAAACAAACAAATTCCAGACGGTGGGAGCCAAGGGAAAAAGGGTTTACAACAACTTTTGCAACCTGCCTAAATCGCTTAGAGGGGCATTGAGGATAAATCATGAGAATTTGGCATTTGTTGATGTGGTGAATAGTCAAATGATCTTTTTGGCTTCACTAGTTAAATCACAGTTAGAAAGCCAATCAATCACTTTAGAGGATACCACCAATCATTTTATCCAACTGGTAACCGATGGGAAATTATATGAACATTTTGCCACTGAATTTGACCTAAGTAGGAATGAAGCAAAAGACGGAGTTTTTCAGATGATTTTTTCATCCAATAAATTCCAGTCAAAAATCAAAAAATCATTTAAAGCCCAATTCCCGCAAGTTTTTGCGGTTATGGTTCAGATAAAGGAAAAGGATCATAAGGTCTTGTCACACCTAATGCAACAAAAAGAGGCAGAGGTTGTTTTTAGGGCACTAGATTCAATCGAATACAGTAAAGAGGTGCTCACAGTTCACGATTCATTATATGCTGGGAAAAGTGACCTAAAGGCCATTGCAGATGCATTGATTAAATCATTTCAGATTGAAGGAATTAATGCAACCATAAATGTAAATGATCAAACGAAAATTAAGGTTTTTGAATCATTGGTTAATGAGATTGAAGATTTACCAGTAATAGAACCTATTAAAAATGAAATGTTCCAATTACCATTAAATCCCAATGATAGTGCAGGGAAAATTTTCATAGACTTATTAAAAACTAACGGTGTATATCATATTTTGAAAACTGATTCAGTCTCTTTTCCTTTAAAGGATAAGGGGTATATAAGTAGTTTGGCAACCGCTAAATTTAAATTGATTAGAAATATACCTTAAAAATAATTTATCTGCTTTTAAAAATTTTGAAATTCCAATAGTATTTATTTAAAATGATATAAATATGAACAGAATAGAGATAAGTTTAGAAGATGAAATTAAATTCAAAGAGTTTTTGATTCAATTAATATTTATTGATATATTTGAAGTATAATAATTTTTTGTTTTTGATATAAATGTAAAGACCTATCTTTCTGAGATAGGTTTTTTTTGTTTACACCACAATATTATAAATTTTTAGTAATTATTATATAAAAGTATAATAATGAAAAAGATATTCGAGTACATTAAAAATTTTATCCAAAAATGGATTGGAGTTAGTTTTGATTTTTTAAAAGATAATTCTGGTGTCGCTGTAAATGTTACCAATAAAATAAAAGAAATTGTTGAATCTCCTTTGGCTGATATTGTTACTGGTATAATTCCAAGTGATGTAGATGATAAAATAAAGGATCGGTTAAGGGTGATAATTCCAGTGGTAGTAGATAAACTTGCCATTCTACACGGTATAGTCTCAGTTAATGAAAAGAACAGTGATTCTATAGCCTTAATAATCGAACATCTTAAATTAATGAATAAAGACCTTAGAATTGATTTCTGGATAAGGTTCGCAGGTGAATTAAATATTGCCCTTTCTGATGGGGAATTATCTTTATCTGAAGGAATTTCTTTGACTCAAATAATATATGCTGAAAAGAAAGTTTCAATTGCAGCATAATTAATCTATTTAAATTAAAATATAAATGCCCTGATTTCAATTGATTTCAGGTTCATTTAATTAAATGAAAAAAAGTTTTAGAATTTTTTAAATTTTTCTGATTTTGTAGTATTTATATAAAAATAAACACTATGAAAAATAAAAAAAATAAGAATGTATTCAAATATGATTTGGATGGAAATTATATAAAAGGATATATTTCAGTTGCAGAAGCAACTGAAGAAACTAACGTTGCTTCATCTTCTATTTATCGAAATATTACTAATCATAAGAAATCAGCAGGAGGATTTATTTGGAGTTATGAAAAATTACAATCTGTACCTAGTCGATATAAAAAGATATATCAATATAATTTAGATGGAAATTTTCTTAATGAATATAAATCAATTTTAGAAGCTTCTAAAAAGTTAAATATTAAATATTACGGAATTTCACAAAATGCAAAGGGTTATACTAAATTTTTTGAAAATTATATTTGGAGTTTTGTGAAAATGGATAAAGTTCAACCTGTTGTTAAAAAGATTATCTATCAGTATGATTTTGAAGGGAATTTGATTAACCAATTTGAATCAGTTAAAGAAGCTTCAAAATTCTCTGGTATACTAGGTTCTAATATTTCGCATACTCTATATGGTAGGGCAGATTCAGCAGGTGGATTTATTTGGAGCTTTAGAAATGACATACCAGTTAAGTATAATTACAAATTTTTATATCAATATGATTTGGATGGAAATTTTATTAAGGAATTTAAATCTATTTCAGAAGCTTCTAAAGAAACAAATATTTTAGCTTCATCTATTACACAAAATGCAAAGCGTGGTTCAAAATCTGCTGGTGGATTTGTTTGGCGTTATACTAAAAAGGATAAAATAGGTAACTGTAATTTGAATAAGATTATTTATCAATATACTAAAAAAGGAGAGTTTATTAAAGAATATAATTCAGTTAAAAATGCATCAATAGAAACTAGCGTATCATATTCAAGTATTTATCAAAATGTTAAAGGTAAAACAAAAACAGCAGGTGGATTTATTTGGAGCTTTGAGAAAAAAGATGTCTTGAAAAATATAACTTCTAAAGATGATGTTTCTAATATTATTATAAATAAAGAAAAAAATGGTTATAATATTTCAATAGGTAATAATAAAATTATTTGGATAAGTGAAGAGTTAATTAGTAAATTTTGTAAGTAAATAAAAATGTATGTCAATTGAGAAAATAATATATAATACTGCAAGAGGTTTATTAAATTTAGATGATAAACTCTCTATATCAACTATATTTATTTTCTGTTATAAAAAAGACAGTGAACTATTTGCTGAATTACTTTATACAAATAATCATCAATCATTTATCAAAAAGCTTAACAGAATATATTCATCTTATCAGGTGGATTTCTCAATTAATCTAAAGGATAAAAATATAAATGATGCATTCTTAAAGACCCTTGAGAAGGTGAGAAAAGAATATGATGATAATGGATATTTTAAAGCACTATTTGAAAAAGATGAATTTGCAGTGGTTATTGCCAATATGATAAAAAATGATTTGAGAAAAATGGAATTCAAAAAGATTTTAAATTCACTGGCTGCTTAGAATGCTTAAAATCTGGCTTGCAGAAACAGGGTAAATTTAAGACTTCAGCCCATTGAAGGTGTCATTACTCCAAATCCAAAGAAAAAGCTTTAAAATGGCTTATTTTGGATTTATGAATTAAATCATTAATTTGAAATTGAAAAGGAGCTAATCACCCTAATTAAAACTTAATGTATAGTATGAATCCTGAATCAGAAACGGTTCAGGATTTTTTTTGTTAGCTTTAGGCTTGATGCCTGAATTGGTAGTGTAATAGTGGTGTAATACGGGTGTAATAATTAATTCAAGTAATTTAAAAAGGCTCTAAATAATACCCAATTTATTACACCATAATTTATAAAATGGTGAAATACAGGTGTTTATATCAGTAAATTAATTAATCAAACAAATTAAGATCATTTGGCAGATTGTCCAAAGATTTGATGGCTTGCTGGCAGGAAAAAATGGTGTACTCGGTTAGAGTTATTAGTTCTCAGTAGTTAGTCCCAGTGATCAGTCTCAGTTTTCAGAGTTCAAAAATACATAGCAGATGTTTGTGTCACACGAATGGTTAAATGTAATTAATACTTGACATCCCCCAGTGAGTAGATTTATAAAGGGTCAATGATCAGATTCAATTTTCAAGTTGAAAAATAATGGATTTCCGCTCTCTGTGTCATACATCGTGTACACCTCGGTTAAAATAAATCATTCTTCCAGTTCTGTATTACTTAATGAAATGGATTAACTTACCACTGTGGATTTAGGAAATATACTTTATATCGTCGCAGTTTTAGCCTATTTTATTTACCAGGCTACCAAAGGCAGGAAAAAGAATCAGAATGGAGAGTCGCAAGAAATGGCCGATGAGCCTGATCAGAAGCCGGTTTCCTTTGAGGATTTGATGCGTGAAATCCGCGATGCGCAAAAGCCAAAACAAGCAGAGCCGACGAAACCTAGAATGCAACCTGCTCCAGTAAATCAACCCAAACCGATTGAGTATCAGCGTACAGCTGAGCCAGTAGTAAGGCCGGAGTGGAGAGCTGACCCAGCTCCTGCGGTGAAGAGATTTCCAACCAAAAAATGGGAAGAGGCAGACGATGAAATTGAATATTATCAAGGAGCATTCGAAAAGACAAAATCTGATCTAACTAAAACCTCCAAGGGAATTCCAGAAATTCCTTCTTTGAAAGAAGTGACTGTAGAATCATCCAGTTATGGAAGAAGTAGATATGCCCGAATGCTAAAAGATCCCCAAAGTATCAGAGACGCTATTGTTCTGAAAGAGCTCTTGGATAAAAAGTATTTTTAGAGACAGCAATCAGTGCCTTTGACTCTTTTCTAAAAGTCTATGTTTAACCACTAAAGCCTCCGTGAGTGTCTCACTCACGGAAAAGCGGATATTCAAGTCCGTTCGTGACGACACGAACGGCGACAGCGGAAATTTTGGATAGAAAGCATTTTTAGTAAATAATTTCAAATTAGAGATTTCAAATTTGAAATTATTTCAGCTCTTTCATATAGATCCCCTTCCATATTACTCCGTCACTTTCTTCTTCCTGTAAGGTGTATCCCAGCTTTTCAAGCTTGAGCAGTACACGGTCAAATTCCTCTTGTTCCTGCGGATAGGCATGCCTGTAATAGGAGTACATCACAAGTCTAACAGTATCCGTTTTGGAATTCTCCCAGCTTAATAGACTCTCTAACCCGTTGAGCTTTTCTTGACTGATTTCATCTTCAGGGAAAAGCACTTGATCACTGAATTCCAGAAAATCATTGGTCAATAAAAATGATTGGTTTCCAGATGATTGAACTTCTTTGCTTAAAGTTTCAATCATGAAATTGTATTGCTTCAGATTTTTTTGATACGGGATAGCCAGTAAGGCTGGAGCAATTAGAATTCCAGCGAAAACAATAGGCTGAAATTTTGAATGATAAATAGATACAGCTCCCACCAATGCCAGTTGAAATCCAGCCATTTTCCAATCCATCTGCGTGATACTGATTACAGCACCCATAGCAAGTAATCCCATTATTCTGATTCTCCATTTTCCGGAACTTAGCCATTCCTTCCAGCCTAATGCAATCAACATTGCAAGAATGGGAATAAGTATGATCAGGTGTCTTGGGTTAAGGTAAATTGGATTGTAAAATTCCAGCGTGGAACTCATAAACCAAAATCCAAGTAGTAGGCATAGGAATGCTAAACTGGATTCAAACTGAGGAGTTTTTTTGGTATTCAATCCCAAATGAATTCCCGGCATGGCAAAGACAATCCAAGCCCAATAAGATCGCTCTACAAAAGTAATAATGGGTAAGATTGTCAGCCTATTTAGCATTGACCAAAAGTTTTTGTCAGCATAAGTGAATTCAGAGATGTAATGACCGGCATTAATGGAAGTAATACGGTGAAATGGATCGCCGAATTCTATCCAAAAATAGCCTAAGTAGACACTGAGAAGTATAACCCCAGTTACCAAAATGGATAAGTAAAATGGGCTGGAAATAGCCTT
Organism: Algoriphagus aurantiacus; assembly: GCF_035156405.1. NCBI lineage: Bacteria > Pseudomonadati > Bacteroidota > Cytophagia > Cytophagales > Cyclobacteriaceae > Algoriphagus > Algoriphagus aurantiacus. The sequence goes on from NZ_JAXRUT010000006.1 coordinate 59,175, forward strand.
CCTCCTCAGATCAAGGACAAAAAGTAGAAGGGGAAAAGGGGCCAATAGCACAATCGTTTCCTTCGTTAGAAAACCTAAAAACAAAGCTAAAACCAACATAAACCCAGAAAATACAGGTTTAGCTTTTCGGTAGGAGGCTGCTACAGGAACTAGACAGACAAAGAGCACCAAAAGGCTGTCCGGATAGACTTTGGTGAGAAAATGAAGAAAATAAACCTGCGTACAACACCACAAAACCAAAACCCAGGCGGCTGCTGATTTGGGGAGAATTTTCAGTAGTAAAAATAGCGTCAAAACATAGCTTATGAGTGATATTAGAGAGATGATATGGGCATCAAATCCAAGCAAATACCCAATAAGTCCAGCCGGCACGTAAGCTCCCCAGCGACTGGAGAAGTGATAGTCACTGACTTCCATCGTACCTTCCCAGAACTTTTTGCCTGCAAGTAAGTAATAGACATCGTCGCTGAATGTGATGCCATCGAAGCCAAAGTACCAATAGGCGAGAAGAAAGAGAGTGCCTATAGCAAAAGCTGAAAATTGGGCTTTGGGAAAAAATGGTTCCGGTTTTAGGCTATTCATTGAGCTAAAATTAGAAGGAATTTTCGTTTTACTATGAAAATGTCTATCATAGATTTAGTGACAATACACGTCAATTTCAAAAATAGCTTGTCTCATTTGTTTACTTTTAACTTTCCAAATTTAGAATCTACTATGAACCAGTCAGGAAAGATCGAGCAGCAAAAAATACTTCGTGTATTCAAACTGATAAATCTATTGCAAAGTAATATCGGAAAGCCTGTGCATAGACTTTCCGAACTTCTGGAGACGGATGAACGCACAATTTATCGCTACTTCAAATTGCTGGAAGCTTTGGGTTTTGAGGTGGTGAAGGAATTTAGCAAATACAAGATTCAGCATAGGCCAGGAATGGATCAGACACTAAACTATGGCACTTTCTCGCAAGAGGAAAGCCAATGGCTGCGGTCAATGATTGAAAGTCAAGGAAAAGGGAACTTGTTACATGATTCGATTCTCAAAAAACTGGCGGTTCGCTCAGAAGTTAAGCAGGGAACTGAGCAGCTTTTCAAAGCAAATCTCGGCAGGTTAGTAGATGAAATTGGTCAAAGTATTCAGCAAAAAAAGCAAGTGTGGTTGAAAGATTATTATTCACTTAGTTCTGATACCACAAGTGACCGTTTGGTTGAGCCTGTTGCTTTTTCATCTAATTACGAAACAATTCATGCCTTTGAGCCAGCAAGTAAAAGCATGAAGGTTTTTAAAATCGAGCGAATAGGAGAGGTGGTTTTGAGTCAGGGAGAATGGAAACATGAAGCTAAACATCAGCTTCCTGGTACTCAGCTTTTTGGCTTCACAGGAAAAAATAAATTTTTAGTGAAATTGAAGCTAAGCAAGAAAGCCTACCAACTCATGATGGAAGAGCACCCTAATGCTCGACCGTTTATGTCCATTAAAAATAGAAATCAGTATTATTTTCATGGAGAAGTTCCACAGCTTCCTGGTTTGGGAAGGTTTATTTTAGGTTTGCCAGGTGAGATAAAGGTGGAAGAAGGGGAGGAGATGAAGTCATACCTTGAGGAGCAAAGGGCAAGAATTACAATAGGCTAAGAGCAATCTGAAAGAGTGCAAATTACCTTGCTCGTTTATTGATAAGTAAATTTCCAAAAACAACCATAACTACCATACCAACTATAGTCACTAGAATACTTATTCTGCTTAATGATGGATAATTTAGCCAAATAGCTGCAAAGTATCCTGCTATACTCATCACTCCCATGGCTCCAAATAGAATTGAAGCAAACGTGGGCAATCCATTGGCAATAGCATTTTCTTTTTCTCTATTTGATAAGCTATGGTAACCCGCTAACAGATTTGGGAAAAATTTGACTGCAACTGCAATTGCAATATAAAGCAAGCCTATATAAATACTTTCCATGATGATTTGTTGGTTAAAAGCAATAGTGAAATATAAGTATTTCAAAAATAGTTAACAAATGGCTTAGTTTGCTTTAACAGGTTTTTTATCAGGATATTTTTAAAACTAAAAAAGGACATAGAAATTAATCCAAGCCTTTTCTTACGTTTAAAATCTAATGTCTTAAGTCTAATATTTTACCTCTTATTTCAGGCTTTTAGTCATCTTTTCTACTTTCTTGCTCAAGTCCAAAATTGCTTTTGAATAACGAGTATCCCATTCTTCTAATCGCGCTGTTGACTTGGTTTCTACTTCATATTTAATACCTGGCAAAATCCATGAAGCATATCCAGAGAATGGATCTGTACTAACATAGAGGGATCTATACCAACTACCGAAATACATTCCCTTTGGATCAATCCAGCTCTTTTCTAACCCAATCAATTCTTTATTCAGCACATGTATTTCTTTCTCAGAAAGCTCACCAGATTCCAGCGCAGCATTCATGGCTGTTTCATATGCAGCTGAACTCACTTTTAACTTCTCGATAGCTGCGTCTACTTTGTCAAAGGTGCTGAATGAAGAATCCATTTCTTTCACCTCTGTCACTGCATTATCAAAATGCATTCTCAAATCCTGCGCATATCTTGGCACATCGTAAGGGATGATAGTGGCATTAGCCAATCGAAGGGTGAGTATTCCGATAACAGAAGCTAGAGTTCCACCCATTTTGAAAGTCGGGTCAACAAACTTGCTGTAGTAATGGAAGTTGTCATAGTTTGAATGATAGGCAGACGTTCCGCCTGTTCCCCCACTCATGCTTGGTACACCAGCATACATATAGAAGGCAATGTGATCTGATCCTCCGCCTAGATTTCCGATTTTAGGCTCTTCATTTTTGCCCGCCCAAACCTCATAAACAGATTTGGCAGAATCCGGATAAGCAACTTCCTTGGAAGCCTCAATAATCAGGTTTTTCAACGTAGGAGCAGTAGAAACACCAAAGTTTCTTCCTGAAACCGCTGCGTCAAAATTCATATAGATTACAGCTTTTGCTCCCAATTCATCTTTGAATTGCTCCACCCATTCCGTAGAACCGATCACGCCTTGCTCTTCTGCATCCCAATGCCCGATCAAAATGGATCTTTTGGGACGCTCGCCGTTCTTAATTAATTCTCCCATAGCTTCAGCCAAAGTAAGCATCATGGCAGTGCCAGAGTTGGGATCTGTCGCGCCAAAACTCCATGCATCGTAATGGCTTCCCAATATGATCCACTCATCAGGATACTCACTTCCTTCGAACTTGCCAATGACATTATTAGCTCTGATATAATCGACTGGCTGCTCTACTTTCACTCGTACCTTCAAATCAGAACCTCCTGTGATTCTGTAATCGATAGGCAATCCTCCTTGCCATTCCTCAGGAACAGAAGAACCTTTCATTCTGCTTAAAATCTCTTTGGCTGCACCATATCCAATCGGCGATACCGGAATGGTGTGGAAAGCCACATCTTTTGGATCTAAGCGCTTTACTTTTTTCTCTCCATCTAAAGGAAGTGCGGGCTCGAACGGAGTCAAAGGATCTCCAGTATAATTAAGTGTTAGCAAAGAACCACGTTGGATAGTAGTTTCATTATAAAAAGGACCGTCAGGATATACATCGCCTTTTCCAAATCCAGAGTCCTTTGGATCAGTATAAATGATTAATGCACCTGCTCCATATTGCTCTGCAAATTGAGCCTTGTACCCACGAAAATTTCCACCATATCGGGCTATGACAACTTTGCCTTTCAGGTCAACTCCCATCTCTGCAAGTTTCTCGAAGTCAGCTTTCACTCCATAATTCGCGTAAACCACCTCCTCTGTGACATCTCCAGAACCTGAGTAGGCATTAAATCCCTTATGAAGTCTGGGATCTGTGGAAAAAGGATCTCCTTCGATTGGACCTTCTTGCTGCGAAAGTGTGATTTTATCTGGCGCGATAATCTCCAAAAGTGACTCGCCTGGATCATTTGGCAAATAGACATCATAAGGGTAGGAAGTCACGTTCATTCCGGCATTTCTCATCACTTTGGTCAAGTAAGTAGCTACGGCTTCATTTTCGGGGGTTCCAGCAATGTGTGGGGCTTTTGTCAGTTCTTTTAAGTGAACTTTGAAACTGTCAAAATTGACTGCTTTTAGATATTCTTGTTCTAGGGATACCTCTTTGCTTTTGTCGTTTGGGAAAAAGCCTGTGAGCTGTTGGGCGTTTGCTGAAAGACCTAAGCCAATAGCGAATGCAATACCTAAAAATGGTTTGTTCATAGACATGTTTATTTGATAGTTAAAAGTTCTGAAACGGATAAAATATGTTCGGAAGGCACATTGACAATTCTTTTGGTTCTTAGGTATCTGCCAAGTTCATATTCATCATAATTGGGGTTTTCTGGATCAAAGCTAGATATTCTTACTAAGCCTCTAGAGTGGATAAATTCTCCATTTCCTATCCACATCCCAACGTGAACCACGCGTTCTTTTTTCTCAGAGGTACCTTTCACTCCAAAAAAGAGTAAGTCTCCGACTTGAAGTTTGTCCCAATTTTTATCGGCATCTACTAGCTCTCCTTCATTGATTTGTTGTGAGGCATCCCGGGGAATAATCTGTCCATTGAGGTAATAAATCGTCTTGGTAAATCCGCTACAATCCACACCTTTGATTGAAGTACCTCCCCAGAGATATGGAATTCCCATCATTTGCTTAGCTGTAGAAATCAGCGCTTCAGGAGAAGTATTTCTGGAAGCAATCCAGCTTTCCCAATCTTGAGCCTCTTTTGCAGAAATCCAGCCTTGACGTCCATCAGGAAGCTTTACTTTCAGCTGGTCTTTTGTCTCTTGTTCAAGTGTCAAAATATCGCCAGCAACTAAGTCAGATACCATTTCAGTCTGTTCGGTACTTTGCCAGATATGTCCTGTCAGGGCCGTGTAAACTACTTTTGGCTCTCTAAACCAATGCTGCATCTCCTCCTCAGTCATCAAATGTATGCCAGCTCTGTCCACCCAAGAAAGGTAGCCATCAGGAGTTTGGACTAGAAACCAACCGTCATCTTCTTTTAGAACATTAAGTGGTGTACCCATTAGGGCTTGGGTTGCAAGTTCGGCTGAATGCTTTGGGTTGCTTCGGATATTTGCCACAGAGATGGTTACCAAAGCTTTGGTTTTTCCTCCCATAGCAGCATCAGGCAATCGCACTACGGCATCGGTAAAGTTGATTTGTTGGGATTTGAGTTCTTCGATCAAATTTTCTAGAGCCTCGACTTGATCAGTTTCTCCCTTAAGAGAGTCATTTTCAAAGGTCAAGTTCCAAAGTGCCACACGTTTATCCGGTGCAATTTCGGCTCTTTTTGCCTCGATTATATTGCTTACTCCCTCGTTTTTATTCTTGCTTTCACAAGAAAATAAAACAGCAATCAGGGAAATTAGAATTGGGGTATATATTCTTTTCATAACAGAGGCAAAATAAAAGAAAACCACAAGAAAAGCCCGAAATTTGAACTCCTCTTGTGGTTTTAATTGATATAGATCAGAAGATTAATTCATCTTCAATCCAGGAGAACGATCGAGGAACTCTTGGTAAAGTCGGATTTGACGGTTAGATAGCGGCATTCTATAGCCATTAATAAACACATGCATGATATTGGTTTTGGTTTCGAAAGGATCACCATCAGCAACAATCAGGTTTGCAACTTTTCCAGCTTCCACCGATCCGTACTGATCAGCCAAACCGAAGATCTCCGCAGGATTGATTGTCACAGCTTTCCATGCTTCTTCTTTGCCCATACCGTAAGCTGCAGCAAAAGCAGCGAAGAAAGGTAAATTCCTTACGTTCTCTTGATCATCTGTTCTGATTGCAACTTTTACGCCTGCTTTGACCATTTTACCTGCATTTGCATAAGGCGTGTCATAGCGATCTGAATCACGAGTGGGTAATGCTTGTATGGGTCCGGTAACTACTGGGATTCCCGATTTTGCGATTTCATCGGCAACTCTCCAGCCTTCTGCTACGCCAGTAAAGATTACTTTGGCATCCTTTCCTTCTACCCATTTGATAGCTGCCTGAATATCAGCCGCCACATTTACTTCGATCAAAAGAGGAAGTTCACCAGTTGTTGCTTTGGCAAGATGCTCCATTTCTGGGTAATATTCCAAATCCGCACCATTTGAAGCTAGCGAACCATAGGTAGTAGCTTTATCCCACAGTTCATTTGCTTCTTTAAGGGCTTTTTCATTAGCCTTTTTGATATCCTCATCAGACCTACGGTCATATCTACCTCTACGTCCAGAGCTTGGAAAGTTCATCACAATCCCTTTGAAACCAGCATACATCTGATCTGGCGTGTAGCCATTAAGATTAATTAGAGCGGCTGTTCCTGGGAATAATCCGCCTGCTGGAACAGAAAGAACAGTTGTAACTCCTGAAACTCTTGTCACTGGAATAGCTACTGAATTTGGATTTACAGCAGTCAATGCCTGCATATTCGGAGTGAAATTTCCTACTTCCGCATAATCAACAGTCTCTGCAACAGAGTTAATCTCTACCAGGCCTAGCTTGGTACCTCCATCGATCATTCCCGGATAGATAAATTTCCCAGTGCAGTCTATTACCTCAGCCCCATCGGCAGAAATATTTGCACCTATTTCCTTGATTTTTCCATCTTCCACTAATACTGAGGTATTATTTAAAACGCCTTTAGTGATAGTTACTACCGTAGCATTTTGCAGTAAAAACGTACCTGCTCTAGGTTTGATGGTTTCCCCGTCGATCTGTGCTATTACCATCAACGGCAATAAGGCAAAGAGGAAGGCGAAAAAGGTTTTGTTTAGTCTTTGCATGTCTTCTTTAATAGCGGGTGGTTATTGATTTAATAGGAAAAGAGAATTGGTAGTCTCAAACAGATGTTCTGTGTCCTGCATGCATCGGTCGTTATGGTCGTCTGCTATCATTACAGGTTCTACCATTTCTGTAGGACTGACTTTTATCCGTTGATCGTCCGCATCTTCCTTGATGTCGAAATATTTCACGCCATCTACAAAAGTCATCTGGGGGACAGCATAAGATGAAAGGGGATGTCCTTCGAAAATCACCAAGTCAGCTTGCTTTCCTTCTTCTATAGAACCTACCTTATCAGAAATGCCCAATTGCTTGGCTGGATTGATAGTGATCATAGCAAGTGCCTGCTCATCTGTCATTCCACCATATCGCTGGGTCTTAGCAGCTTCGTGATACAAGTGACGGATCAACTCAGCATCATCAGAATTGATAGAAGTTATAGCCCCATTTTCTGTTAGGATAGCTGCGTTATATGCAGTAGAGTAGTACACCTCAAATTTGTAAGCCCACCAGTCAGCAAAGACAGATGCTCCCATGGTGTATTCTGCTATTTCCGGAGCTACTTTGAATCCTTCATTAGTATGTTGGAAAACCAGTTTAGTAATTCCAAAATCTCTAGCCACATTGATTAGCATGTAGATTTCATCTGCACGATAGGAGTGGCAATGAATAATAATCTTACCTTCTAAAATGTCAGATAAGATCTGAAGTCTTTCATTATGAACGGGAGAAAGTGCCGTGCTTCCTTTTTGAGCTGATACTTTGTTGTATTCATCCCAATTTTTCTTGTATTGAATAGATTCATTGAAACCGTTTCGGAGAATCGCTTCTACGCCCATTCTTGTGCGTGGTTGAATACCATTGCCTCTACCATGTACTCTGGTAGGGTTTTCGCCCAAAGCAAACTTAATGGTGCGTGGAGCCTCTTGCATGATGATGTCTGCAGGATCTGTAGATCCCCATCTATGCTTCAAGGTAGCATTTTGTCCACCGATCACATTGGCAGATCCATGCATCGCATGGGAGATAGTCACTCCACCAGCCAAAGCTCTATAGATTCCTACTTCATAGGGATTCACCACATCTTTCATCCGTACTTCCGCTACAATAGGGGAAGTGGATTCATTTACCACATCTAAGCCTAGGTGGGAGTGAGCATCTATAATACCTGGCATAAGGTACTTGCCAGCGGCATCTATAGTCGTTACTCCATTGGGAGCATTTAGATTTTGGCCTACTTTCTTGATGATACCATCTTGAACTAGAACATCTGAATTCTGAAGTGTTCCATTAGTAACCGTAAGTACGGTTGCATTCTTTATTAATACACTGCCTTTTTTCACTTGGGCTGAGGCAAACTGAATACTCAGACCCAACAGAGCGGCAAGAAAATAATTTACTTTTTTCATGTGTTTATAATTGTTTTTTAAAGGCCACATGGAATCTCTCATGGTCAATATTCATCCCATTGTGTGTCACTTGTATCATGCTCGATTTCATGTGTCTACTTATTTGCAATTAGAGTTGGATTGAGAGTGCCTTTAAATGGAAATGATCCATACTCGCCGACCGTCATAGTGGCTTCAAAGTTGCCATCACTGACCTCACCCGATACATCCACGGTAATCTCCATTCCATTAGCTGTAACATTAAATGAAAAGGATAAGGTACTTCCGTCCAAAACTACATTTTTGATGGACGAAGTTGTTTTGCCAGAACCAGAAGGATCATCGTAAGTGATCGTGCCAGTATAGTCTCCACCTTCTTTTTCAATAGAAAGTATTCCTCCCGAAGATCCGGCAGGGCTTTCTGAAGTGTAGTCCCAGTTTCCTTCGACTTTCACAGATCCATCGCCTTTACCGTCTTTAGATCCTTTCTTTTTTGTTTTGGTCTCATAGTCGTAGATGAAGCCATCTACTACCAGGTGCTTAATCTGAGAATCTTTTGCAAAAAGAGAATCCGTACTCAAAATCAAATTTGCAATTTTCCCTTTTTCGATAGATCCAGCAACTTTGCTCAAACCTAAGATGGAAGCAGGATTGGTGGTCAAAGCGGCAAGAGCTGCTTTTTCAGAAAGACCATTTTTTATCATTGTTTGAATAGCTTTCTTAATATCACCTGATTTAACACCTACAGTAGTGAATGCAAAAGGAATATCTGCTTCTTCCAATTTACCTGCTTGCGCAAGTGCTTTATCATAGGCTTCCTTCACACGGGCTTTAAGTGCCTTTACCTCGTCTGTGGCATCGTCCTTTTGAGCTTTAATCGCTTTATCATCTGGGATTTCTAATTTCACCAATACACTAGATCCTGAAGCTTTTATTACATCTAATACTCCTTCGTATTCTTCCAAATCCGTCAAGACCAATGTGAATCCTTTTTCTTTTTGTAGACTTATGGCTCTCCTGATTTCCAATTCTGAGGAAGCTGAGAATAGTATAGGAATTTGACCTGTGAGTACTTCCTGCATGGCATTGTAAGTAGGAGTGATCTCAGGACGCTTCAGTCCAGCAACAGTAGAATATTTTTGTGATCTCTCTGAAGTAAGCTTGGTGTTATCATATATCTCACGGAATTTCGCCATTACACCCACTGCAGTCCCTGGATAAATACCTCTGGAACCTCTGAAGCTGGCAACCAAAGCTGTGTTTTCCATCAATAAATTGGTGGAATTCTCATTTCCCAAAAGGACAATTGCTGCCTTTCCTGCTAGCATTCCTCCGTCAGGAATAATCTGGGCTATGGCGAATCCTACTTTTCTAAGGTCATCTACTTTACTGTCTTGAATAGAAAATTGATCAACTGCAGATCTCCATGGGGTGATTCCTGCGATTTCATCAGGAGGATTTGAGGAAACAAAGTTTTCTGGTCTTTCAGGATCCTTTGGTTTTGTAACTCCCACATCGCTAGCTCCGGCAATAAAACCAGGATAAATAAATAAGGAGTCTCCGGCGATTATTTTAGCTTCTTTAGGCAGGCTTATATCGTCTCCTACACCTAGTATCAGGCCGTCTTTAATGAGTATTGTTGCCTTTATTCCATTTTGGCCTGGAGCAGTGAAAACAGTTGCATTTGTTATTGCATAGGTATCAGTGATTCGTTTCTTTCCCGATGGATCACTCTGAGCGTGAGCCAAAGAAGAAGAAATTAAGCCTGAAACTAATATGCAAAAAATACCTGCATATAGGAGTTGTTTGTTCATATGATTTAATTGATTTTAAAGAAGAGAGGAGGTGTTGAAACTATAAATAGTATTGTACTAGCAAATGTTTATTCAGGTCAATCTCCTCTGTGTTGATGGTTAAATTTCGAAAAGCAAGCTAATAAAAGCGATTTCAGAATCCATTTGGAATTATTTTTTACACCTTATTATTTGATCAATGGCAGGATAGTGGATTTGAAATACTGTTTCATTTCTATAAGAAACATCCTCATTAATATGAATTTATTTGACTGGTAAATGGGGTTTTGTTTTAACCATTAGATCCTATATTTGAGGTCAGAGTCACCCACAGAAGAATGAAAAAAATCCTGATCATCGAGGATGATTTACTTATTTCCAGTCTAGTTCAATTCCGTCTGAAAAAGGATGGTTACGAAACTGTTTTGGTAAAAGATGGGAATGCCGGAATTATTGCCATCGATACAGAAACGCTCGATTTGATTATTACAGATGTCATGATTCCATTTAAAAACGGAATTGAAATCATCCATCATGCTATAAAAACAAAACCTGAAGTTCCTATAATAGTTTTGAGTTCATTGGGTGAAGAAGAAAAAATTGTGTTGGAAGCCTTCAATTTGGGGGTGGCTGATTTTATCCCCAAACCTTTTAACCCGAATGAGCTGGCTATCCGTGTTAAACGTATTCTGAGATCCTGATTCATGAAAGCTAAAAACGCATTTGCACTTGTGTTCTTGCTTTTTTTGGTGATCAAAATAGGTGAGGTTTTCGGTCAGGAAGAGCTAGTTTTGACAGATTCAAGTTCATTTGTAGATTTTTTAATAAGTGAAGGGGAAATCCCCGGATTGCATTTTCGTTTAGTTGATTCTTCACATGAGATAATTTTAGACAGTGTTCTAAATTCTAACTCTTCTTCTGGGATGATTTCTGATTTTAATACTATCCTAGCATTGAAGGATAAGCTTTTGATGTCAGATTCTCTTGTTCCTCAGGTTCAATATTTGATATATGAGGAACCAAATACTTTCGCAGCGACGCAGGAATACGTTTCAAACCTCCTTAGAAATGGTGATTTAGTAGCTAAGACGGCTGATACGTCGAATGGCAAAGACTTAATTTCCTTAGCAAGTAGAGAGCGGTATTCTCCTTTCCTCAAAGGTACCTATGCCTATTTTGGAGATTTTAAAATTTTTGCTGTTTCAATAATAATTTCAGTCTTCTTCATTTCTGCATTTACGATGATTCTCTTTATGATGATTTTCAAAGCAAGGAGAAATCGAAAGGAGGTATTGCAGGGAGTCTACGACGAGCAGGTTGTAGGCCCACTTTCTGAGATTTTATTTGAAAAGACCCTTGAGGAATTGGAATTATTGAGTGATGAGGAATTGTATGAAAACTTTCCTGCAAAGCTGCTCAAAAAACCTCTCTATGTGCAAGTGCTAGTAGAACGAATACTGGCTTTGAACAAAACAATGAAGGGTGATTTTAAGCTTAAACTGAAAGCACTCTATCGAAGATTAGAGCTCGACAAGAGGTCCATCAAAAAGTTGCATAGCTCAAAATGGGACAAAGTGGTGATAGGATTAGTTGAGGTAAATGAGATGGACTTAACAGAGGCGATGAAGGATGTAAGGAAGCTTGTCAATTCTCCTAATTTTTACATTCGTTCTCAGGCCGTGGCGACATTATTGAATCTTTCGGATAGTGTAGATCTTTCCTTTCTGCGGGACCAGACTTTTCCGCTTTCTACATGGCAGCAGATGAATTATTTGCGAATTATTAAGTTCCTGAATTCCTCAAGAGATCTCAATATAAATAGTTTGTTCTGTTCTAATAATCAGAGTATTAGGTTATTTGGTTATAAACTGGTTAGGATACTTGGACTAGTGGATCTATTGGCGGAATTGGAAGAAAAATTTGAATCGGTATCCGATGAAGAGAAAATAGAGATTATCAAAACATTCGAATATCTGGGGATTCCAACTCAAACTGAATTAATTAATGGTAGTCTAAAGTCTGAAAACAAGGAGTTGGTTTCTGCGGCGGCCAAGGCGGCAGGCTCAATTGGCGATGATACTACAGCAAGAATAATTTGCAAAATATTGGAAGAATCCCCTGATTTTAGACAGAAGATGAATTTGCTGAAAAGCCTTCAAAATCTAAATAAAGAGCTTTACAGGCAATTTATTTTTGAAAATTCAACTTCTGATCTACGAAGAATTGACAAGCACTTACTAGACCCTCTGCTACAAGATGTATAATTTCTTGTTCTATCTGATAATGGAAGTTTGTGGGATTATTTTTCTATTCCTTAGCTTTTCTGTGATTGTTATCTACTTGCTCATTATGATTCTGAGTGCACTGGAAATGCGCGATCACAGAAGAAAAAATAGATTTGCTGATTACCACGATATTATCACTTCGCCTATTGCTCCAGGTGTTTCTATTTTGGCGCCCGCCTATAATGAGGGAGAGTCAATTGTACTTAACGTAAAGAGTTTGCTTTCACTTCATTATGGTAAGTTCGAAGTGATTGTTATCAATGACGGGTCAAAGGATGATACGTTAGTCAAGCTGATCAATGCTTTTGAATTGGAGATCACTGATTTTGCATATTGTGAAGAAATCCAAGCACAGCGTGTCCGAGGAATTTATAAATCCAAAAACCGATCATTTAATAGGCTTGTAGTTATTGATAAGGAAAATGGTGGCAAAGCAGACGCGCTTAACACTGGGATCAATGTTTCTTCGAAAGAGCTTTTAGCCTGTATCGATGTAGATTGTATTCTTTCTCATGAGTCAATCACCAGAATGGTACGCCCATTCATGGAAGAAACCAACCGACAAGTCATTGCTGTGGGAGGTGTGATTGGTATTGCCAATAACTGTGATGTACAAGATGGCACAGTGACCAAATATCGTGTACCAACCACACTTTTAGGAAGATTTCAAGTTATTGAATACTGTAGAGCCTTTTTGATGGGGAGAATGGCATGGACTAGAGTTAATGGCTTAATGCTTATTTCCGGTGCTTTTGGTTTTTTCAAACGTGATCTAGTAGTAGAAGTAGGAGGATATTTTCCGAAGACTGTAGGAGAAGATATGGAGCTTGTAGTTCGTATGCGACGTCACATGGAGGAGCGAAATATTCCACATAAGGTTGGATTTGTACCAGACCCACTTTGCTGGACCGAGGTGCCAGAGAAAGAAGAAGTTCTTTCGCGTCAGAGAAATCGCTGGATACGTGGGACAATAGAAACACTACAGCTACATCGAGTGATCCGAATGAATCCCAGCTATGGGATTTTGGGTATGGTATCTTATCCCTATTGGAACTTATTCGAAAAAATGGCTCCGGTATTAGAGTTACTTGGTCTAATATATACCTTAATACTTATCATTGTTGGTGATTTCTCAGCATTCTATTTTATTGCTCTATTCGTTGTTTTATACCTGTTGTCTATTCTAGTATCCTCCTTCAGTATCCTGTATGAGCAGATTTCATACAATAACTACAAGGACAAGAAGGACCTTAATAAACTAATTCTTACTGTATTTCTAGAGCCGCTATTTATTCACCCAAAGATTGTTTATTGGGGACTTGGTGGGCACTGGGATTTTTTCAAAGGCAAGGGCGGCTGGGGCAAAATGATCCGTACTGGCTTTAAAAAATCGGAGGATAAAAAGAAGATGGAGCCTAGTGCATTGAATTCTTAATTATGAAAAAAATATTTATTCTTCTGATTTGTTCTGTAATATTTACAATTGTAGTTAATGCTCAGGATTCATTTGATCCTGATGCTTTGCTGGTGGATGCCAGGACTCTGATTTTGGATGGTAAATATATTGAAGGTAGAAAGATTGCTTTTAGAGCGCTTTCGAAATACCCTGATTATGCTGATATTCTCATTCTGGTAGGTAGAAGCTACGCATGGGAAGGTAAAAATGATTCTGCATCAATCTATCTAGAGCGTGCAATTATTGCTGCTCCTGATTATGTGGATGGGTATGCTGCTTATTTGGATAATTTGTCTTGGGCAGACCAGTATGAGAACGCAGATAAAGTATTAGCCAAGGCTAGACAGAACTTGGGAGAGACACTTCCGAATTTGCTTCGCTACAAGGAGTCAAGGTTGCTATATTATAAAGAAGACTATAATGCTGCCTATGACATAGCAGAAGACCTTTTTGAGAAAAAATACAAGAATGAAGAGCTACTTGATTACATGCAAACTTTACAGCGCTATAGAAGGAACAATGCAGTAGGAGTCACGTACGATTACGATTCGTTTGAAGGAGATCTATCTCCATGGAATACATTCTCTTTTTACGCAAGGACGAGAACAAAACTGACAGGGACTTTAATAGGAAGAGTAACTCAATCCTCTCGTTTTGATGCAAATGGGACACTTTTTGAATTGGATGCTTATCCTTCGTTGGGGAAAAAAGCCTACGCATATTTAAATGTAGGGGGATCTTCAGCAAGTTTCTTCCCGGAATTTAGATTTGGGGCTTCTATCTATTTCAATTTACCCAAAGCCTGGGAGATTGATGGGGGCTTTAGATATCTACAATTCTCAGAAATCACCAATATTTACACTGCTTCAGTAGGTAAATATGTTGGTAATTGGTGGTTAAATCTTCGTGGAAATGTAATTCCAGGAACTGGAAACAGTCTGGGAACTTCAGCAAATTTGCAAGCAAGGTACTACTTCAAAACAGGAGAGGATTTCTTCTCCATACAGTTGAGCTCAGGGGTATCTCCTGATGAGGAATCCCGAGATCCTACTCAACTTCTAAATTCTTATCGAGCCAGAGTAGGTTATCAGCAATTGCTTACGGAACGCTTTATGGTATACGCATTTTCGGGGTATAGCCGCGATGAGCTTGGACCAGATAGGTTTAGAAATAACTTGAATTTTTCATTGGGAGTTGAATATAGATTCTGATGGGTGAAATGATTACGGAAGAATCTAAGTTACTGTTTAGGCGGGTTTTACCTTTCTTTCTTATTTTGGTCTTTATACCCGTGATCAGCTATTTGATTTGGCTCGTGAATCCAGCCAAAAAAATGGAGATTTTAGTAATTGATAAAACCGTTCCTACAGACAACTATCAGGAGCATCAGTCTATTTTTTGGGCTTTAGAACATCTGAAGTTTAAGAATAAGGCTGGAGAATTTTATCAAAAAGATAAAGACTATCTGGGTTTTTTTCCGGATAATACTTCTTCATTCGGTACTTTCAGAGAATTGTCACAACTTTCAGAAAATGAGATAGTTGAAAAAGCTAATAGTCTTGATGTTCTCTACTTTGCAGATACCTATGGTGTATTTGAAGGCGATTTCAAAAAGATAGATTCAGAGGAGATTTCGAAAAAGATTTATGGTGGATTAAATCGTGGTGATATCAATTTATTACGTGAAGCTGTGGCACAGCATAAAACTATTATCGCAGAATTTAATACTATGGCATCGCCCACATCTGCAGGCATTAGAACAGAGTTTGAGAATCTGATGGGACTCAAATGGACAGGGTGGATAGCGAGATATTTCGATGAAATGGATACTACTATCAATAAGGATATTCCAAAATGGTTTATAAGTCAATATGTAGAGCAACATGACGATACTTGGGTGTCAGCTGGGCCTGGAATTGTGTTTGTCCATGAAAATGGAACTGTAGAAGCGTTTTCTAACGGTATAGATTACTTTGGAGAAACACCCAAAATCCGTACTCAAAGAATCAATCAGCATGGTTTTAAACTTCCTGAAGTAGTGCCATATCCAGATTGGTTTGATGTCGTGTTTATTGAGCGAGATTATCAGGTGATTTCCTATTATGATATAGAGCCATCTGAACAAGGAAGAAATAAGCTCAGAGATATGGGTTTGCCACGATATTTTCCTGCTGCAGTCGTAAAAGATGTAGGAAAGGGACAATATTATTATTTTGCTGGAGATTTTTCAGACATACAAAATTCTATTGGATCTCCACGCTTCAAAGGATTACCGAGCCTTTGGCGAGGATTTCACCTTGTGACTGATTATACCGATAGGGAAAGCTTTTATTGGAATTATTTTTATCCATTACTTTCTCAAGTCTTGCAGAAAACTTACAAGGAAAAAAAACGTGGCGATCGCTAATTTAACGGTAACAACTTTCGTGTTTGAACAGTGTAGTTGTTTTTGTTTTTGAAATCCTCAAACTCTCCCGTCAGCTTAGTCTTCAACGCTTGATCATCGATAGGATCTATGTTTAAACCGTCTGTGATTACAAACAGCTGATCATCTGATAAGAAATATTCCCCATCTATGTATTCCATTAATTGATTCTTATTTCGCATCAATGGCATAGCTATCTGGGATTGGAACACTCGGGAAGTGTCCAAAACCTGCCCCATCCAAATCTCTTGTTCAGGTAGTTGTATTCCGATTTGCGCTTGCAAAAAAGCCAAAAGAGAAGGAGTGACTTCAAAATGACTACTCATTCCTTTGAAATAAGTTGGTCTATTAATCAGCGGTGAATAAATAATCAACGGTACATGAAATCTGTCTAATCGAGATGCCATGGGGATTTCCGGTAGACGATGATCTCCTGTAAATACGAATATTGTATTAGCGAATTCTGGTTTCAGGCTGTACGCAGTAATAAAGTCTTTCACAGCATCATCTGCATAAAGTACCGTCATATAAATGTCCTGATAATCTCGATATTCCGGTTTCTTCTCTTCTGTCAGGTTTAAATAGTTTTCTAAATGATTTTCAAATTTTCTTGAATAGAATTCCCGTTCAGGAACTATATAAGGATCGTGGGATGTGACTGTTTGAAAAATTCCTAATTGAGGATTATCATTATTTTTGGGAAAAAAAGACAAGCCATTACTGAATATCTCTTTGTCACCATAGCCCCAAGAGAAACCATTTGCAGAGGGCATTTTCTCATATTTTGAATCAAAGTCGTCAATATCTATAGTTTGTGATATCTCGGAATACTCCATAAATTCCTTTTGATGGTCAAAACTTACATCCCATCCTATGAAAAAGCCTGACTCATAGCCATTATTATTCAATATACTAATCAGGCTCTCATGATGTGGAAAATCTTCATAGAGTTCTAGAAATCCTCTTTCACCGAATGGGAGCCCTGCAAAAAGTCCTGGAAGAATGCCGAAAGTCCTTCCCGTAGATGAAATAGCATTCGTCCAAACCAGACTATGAGACTCTAGGGAATCCAAAAAAGGAGTAAAGCTTCCCAAGTAAGCTCCTTTTCCCGAATATGCCTTACCTATACTTTCTATAAGCACAAAAACTATATCCGGTGGAGATGAAAGACTATCGAAATATGGACTAAGCACATCAGGATATTCAGCTGTATGAAGAAATGGATAGGAAGGATCTGAGTATTCCTTTTTGACAAACAAGGCATCATTAATTGACCTCAGATAGAAATCAAAATAATACTCATTCTCATACATGAAGTAGTCAAATGCTTGCTCGGATAGGTATTTTGATTTGTTTAGTTCAATATTGACTTTTACTTCGTCTAATTTGTCCGATTCTGTGATTGGGAAAAAATAGAAGAAGATCAAAAACCAGTATGTAGTAATGGTAAACACAGCAGATACTTTTGTGCTGAATTTCAGATACTTATTAGCAAGGCTAAAAATGTAAAAAAGAAGGATGAAAAATAATAATCCAGCCCCTACAGTCATATAGTTCAACAGCCCTGAAGATCTTACAGTAAGGATAATGTCATTTAAGTTGTATGCAAAAAGATCATTTCCAAGAGGAAGAAGAGTCTTAAGAAAATAGAAAATTAAGGCAGTTTGAACTACTAGTGCTATCACCAACCATGATTGGGTAAACCATTTTGCCAACTTAATCGACAACAAACTTGTAGCTACATGAAGAATGAATAGTAAGCCGAGAAAATATAGAATCCAATTGATATCCTCAAACAAGCTATAGCCAACTACCTCTCTAAAACTAACACGAAGTGTGTGAGAATTAAAAACTAAAACCCATTCAATCGCTCTTGTCAAAAACATCAAAATTGAGAAGATCAGCGACATACTCCAAAAGTTATTTAGAGTTGTTTGAATTTTTGCCGGTAGATTAGATCGAATTTCAGCCTTTTGGGCCATATTTGCGTGTTAGCTTTTTGGGTGAAGACCGAAAAGATAGGTCAAAATCAGGTATCTTCAAGGGGAGAATAAAAATTATATGGGCAAATCGGATTTGTTGTTGGAGTTATATTCCAACCTGAGCACAACTGGAGCGGTTACTTTCAGTTCAAAAACATTGGTAAAAAAAATGCTTGATCATGTTGATTTTAAAGATGCCAAGTTAATTATTGAATTGGGAGGCGGAGATGGAAGTATTACCAAAGGGGTAGTTGAAAAATTGAATCCAGATACTGAGCTTTTAGTTTTTGAAATTAGCAAATCCTTTTGCAAATCTATGGAAAAGGAATTTCCTCAAAAAAATGTCAGAATTATAAACGATTCAGCTGAAAATATTGGTGAGTATCTACATGGTAGAAGTGCAGATTATGTTCTTTCCAGCCTGCCTTTCAGTTTTTTTGCAGTGGAATTGAAGGATCAGATATTGTCTCAAAGTAAATCAGCACTGACAAGTGGCGGATTTTTTATCCAGATATGTTATTCTTACCTGTTGAAAAATCTTTTCAAAAAGCATTTTGGGCACGTGAATACCAGCTTTACTCTTAAAAATCTTCCTCCAGCATTTATAATGGTTTGCAAATAAAACCCACTTATGGAAGTTCTCCGAACAGCCATTTTAGACATGTTAAGTCGGAAAAAGGGTGAAAGTTTTGCTACATCTGAAATTGTACAACAGATGTTTCCGGAGGATTGGAAACGATTTCTCGAAGAAGTGAATACAGAAGCAATTGAATTGTCTCGGGAAGGTTTAATTGTAGTTGCCTCTGAACAGCCTATTGACTATAACTTGATTAGGACTATTCCATTGATAATATCTTCTCCAAACAAACTTAAGTAGATTCATTTCAGTTGGGTATGAAACTAGAAATCGAGCATGACCCAAGCATCACGCATGGGTATGATTATCAAATATGCGAGATTCCATGTGACCAATAAAAACCAATTATAAACACATGAAAACTGAGCTATGGATAACGAATTGAAACTACCTACCACAGAAGTACATATTCCTGAAGGATTAAATTTGATTACGCTTGGAGCAGGTTGCTTTTGGTGCATAGAGGCCGTCTTTCAGGAACTTCAAGGTGTAGAAAAGGTCATTTCAGGCTATTCTGGAGGATTTATTGAGAACCCCACTTATAATGCTATTTGCTCGGGGACGACGGGTCATGCTGAGGTAATTCAGGTTTATTACGATCCTTCGGTAATAAGTTTGTCGAAACTTTTGGAAATCTTTTGGGCTACTCATGACCCTACTACTTTAAATAGGCAGGGAGCTGATGCAGGACCACAATACCGCTCTTCAATTTTCTTTCACAGTCCTGAGCAGGAAAAATTGGCGCATACTATTAAGACTCAATTAAATGATTCTAAGGTGTTTGACAATCCGATAGTCACAGAAATTACTGCTTTTACTAATTTTTATCCAGCGGAGAATTATCATCAAGATTACTATAACCAGAACGGATCACAACCTTATTGTCAGTTTGTGATCAAGCCAAAAGTGGACAAGCTGAAGAAATTCTTTGCAGAGCGCTTAAAATAGTATTTGCTATTTTGTCTCGCAAAACCCATTTGTACTTAAGAAATCGAACATATCGAAGGCGACACACAGAGGAATGGTTATTTTCCATGCGAGATTCCATGTGGCCAATAAAAATCAATTATATACACATGAAATCGAGCATGTCGAAAGCGACACAGAGAGGGATGATTATTCACCGAGCGAGATTCCATATGTCCATTGAAAGTCAATTATAAATATATGAAAAGAACCCGAGCACATGAATCCAGAGCCGCGATTGAGCGATTATACATTACGATGCGGCACCTTTTTACCCGAGGTAGTTACAAACCAATGGGGGTTTCAGGAGAAAGTCTTGTAGATGCCTTGCGTGTTTTGAGTCCTGAGATTTACGGATTGGTGACTGACAATGAGAAGATGGAATTGGATGGTTTGCTCTATGTGATGGAGCGACTTCCCCGAGGGATAGAAGAGTGTCGATTCGTTCGTCTGATCAGCCGTGAAGGCTATGAGACGTCTAAGTTGGAGGCTATTGTGCCCGCCAAGCGTAAGCGAAATTGCTATAGACTTGATGAGCATATCATGTATGTGGAAATGACTCGCGGTCGCTCCGATATCTATGATATTTTGACTCACTTGACATTTTTATATATCGAGTCAAACAAAATATATAATAACAGCACTGATCCAAAAGGCAAGATTTCTACAAACTGGCTTATGCTGGAAGAATTTGTACAGAAGGAAGCAGCCGGTGAGGAGTTTGAAAAGGAAGCCGCAAGTGCTTACTTGAGTCATCTTATCGGCAGAACCTACGAAGAGACCGTTCAGGCAGTAGATAAGTTTGAAAAAAGCAGTAATTCCAACAGCCTTTTTTCCATCGTGTATCATATGGGTAGGCTAGCTCAGGATGAAGCCTCAAAGCATCTGGATAGAGAGATATCATTTTCCACAACACTTAGAGAGCGCATCGGCCATCACGTCTATGGCGAAATGTGGGCTCGTAGAATTAAAATTGCGCTTGATGAGCATGATTTACTGAAGCGACCTATTCATATCATTTCTGCCAATCTTCATTCTGTTGTCAATACAATTTACGGTACTCAGCTACTTAAGCTAAAGAACTACGAGGAACTTGAAAATGTGGTGATGGAGATCTCAGTTAAAGCTAAAAATAATAAAGGAGCGGCGATTGACAAGTATGCTGCTAAGCATGGTTTCATCAATCTACCAGATGAGTCAGGAACAAACATTGGTGCTCAGATTATAGATACGGCACTTTTGGAGAAGGATGACCTGATTCCGGGAGTTAAGTTGCCAAAGGAAATAGAGAAAAGACCCGTATTTGTGGTAATGGATTATGCCTTTGGAGAGCAAGCTTACGAATGCTTTGATGAACTTTTGAAACCCTACGATAAGGAGGGAGAATCAATTCCATTGAACGTGGTATCTACTTCGATCATGGGTAAAGCGGGTATTCTCTATGGAGGCAAAGGGGATCTAATGATCCCAAATGCGCATGTTTTTGAGGGTACGGCAGACAACTATCCTTTCAAAAATGAATTGAAAAAAGCCGATTTTGAAGGTTATGGTTTGGGAGTTTATTCAGGTCCTATGATTTCTGTATTGGGTACTTCACTTCAGAATAAGGATATTCTAACCTACTTTATGGAATCGTCATGGAAAGCCGTAGGGTTGGAAATGGAAGGAGCTCATTATCAGAAAGCCATTCAATCAGCATCAAAAATCCGTAAGTCCATACGATCCAATGTAAAGGTTCTCTATGCTTACTACGCATCAGATAATCCCTTGGAAACAGGAAGTACGTTAGCTTCTGGAGCTTTGGGAATGGAAGGGGTAAGACCGACTTACTTGATTACCTATAAGATTTTGGAGAAGTTATTCGGATAATACTACCAATGAGTGAAATCAAATAGAAAAAAGTGCCCACAAGTTAATTTTGGGCACTTTTTTCTTTATGCTGGGTAAATAGCCAAGGCCACAAGTCAGGATCAGAACTCACTTGATACCAAATATTATGACCTTCGTTCTCATATTCCGTATAAAGTGGATTTCCACCAGCAGCTTCTATTGCTTCAATCATTTCTCTTGATCCATTCACTGGTACATTTCTGTCTTTTTCCCCATGAAAAGCCCATACTGCAACCTGAGTGATTTTCGAGGCTAAAGAAGTATCACCTTCCCCACAGACTGGAATAGCAGCAGCGAATAAATCGGGTCTTGCAGTGATAAAGTGCCAGGTTCCATAACCACCACGGGAGACTCCGGTAATATATCGCCGGTTTTTATCAATGTTTTCTTGCTCGTCTAGCGCTTCTATTGCTTCGAACACCAACTTATCAATTACAGGAGTATTTGGAACACCGCCCCAGCCTTTACCCTCTGGACAAAAGGGTACAAAAATATACGCTGGGTACTTTAACCTATTTACATTTTCTGAAAGAACCTGTGCTGTACTTGCATGATATCCTGCATAGGGAAGTGATACCACCAGAGGATATTCTTTTGTAGAATCAAATTGAACTGGCCTGAGTAAGAGGTACTGCAGGCTGTCTCCTTGACTGCCTACAAATGTATTTTCTTCAAAAAGCTCAGTGAGTTGATCTGCCCTTTCTTGATTCTTTCCTTGCCAGTAGACTTGGGAATAACAGGCGGTAGCGAAGGGAATGCTGATAGTGAGAAAAGCAAGGATAAATAGAATACCTAAGATTCCATAAGCATAGCTAGCAATTTTAAATTTAGCGTTAGAATATGATTTAAGCTCATCCTGAAAGTTAAGTGCCAAAAAGATCGGGATTATAGCTGTACCTAGTGACACCCATTTTGCTGACTTATCTAAAGTGGAAAGGAACTGAAAGTCTTGTGCAGAAACGCTCCAATATGCTATTGCCATTAAAATTCCACTTGAAATCATTAACAGAACCCCGGTAATTTTAAGCCATTTTCGTTTCGAAGATTCTGAAAAAGTGAGGGCTCCTCCTAGGAGAAGACCTGAAAATAAGGAGAATGTCAAAGCCTGAAAATAATATTCATCAAACTTGCGCTCTACTATCATCATATAAAATAGCACTACTTGTATCAAAGTGGCAATAGCAGAAAGCAAGAGAGTAAGCAAAGCAGGTCTGTAACTTTTGGAATAGAAATACTTAGCTAAAAAAGCTATGGAAGTGAAATTGATAGCATTTGTAAGTATAAACCAGGCAATAAAAAAGTCTTGAAAAAACATTTGATTCCCAAGAAACATATAGATAACGCCTTGGATTAGCCCAGTAATAAAGGCTAGAATCATAAGAAAAACCGCAAAACTATAATCGCTGCTATTCATTGCTTGTTGGTTTAATTGGAATCCAGAGTTCTTCCTCTGAGTTAGGATCATTGTTTTTGTACTTTTCTCCCATCAACGCAAAATGAGGTCGATTATCTATCTCATAAGCTGAATCTGGAACCCAGCTTCCAAAAATATACTGATACATTTTAGTAGCCTCGCTTGCCATTCCTCTAAATGGAAATACAGCGTAAAGTCCTGTTGGGATAATTATTGTATCCAGCCCTTCTGGTATATCCTTAAAATCTTCCACCTTCACAGCCGCCCATTTCTCAAATTCAGCGGCAGGATCAAATGAAACGAAATAGGCGGGGGAGTCATACACTTCCACGGAATACAATTCGCTCCCTTCACTGTTCTGAATTTCATTTTTCTTGGGAATAAATGATTTCCATAACTGTCCAGTTTGATTGTTTAGAAAACTCATTCTTTTCTTTATCCCAACTAGTTTTGTCTCAGGAAGCATTTTGATGATTGGATTCATTAGGGAATTATCTGGAAATTATTATTATCATCTTCATAATTCAATAAAACAGTAAGACTCAAAAGAGCCGAAAATATAACAACTAACCTCAGAACTAATTAGATCTATTCAACAAGATAATTATAGCCATTGAACTTTCCCAATCTTCCTCCAGTTTGCAAGAAGGTATTTAGGTTCTTTTCATCCAATTACTATTGGCATTTCTGACAAGTCTTTGTACCTTGGAAAATCCATCTATTTGTGTTTCTGTACAATTAGGGGCTATATTTGAATAGGCATAAAAGATAATGCCTGTTTTTTACATTACTTCACTCACCTCATTTTGGAATTCTCATCATTTAACTTTGAAACCTCGCTTCAGGAAGGACTGGACGCAATGGGTTTTGAAAAACCAACTCCAATCCAGGAAAAGGCCATTCCGGTCATCATGGAAAATAGGGATCTTATCGCTTGTGCCCAGACGGGAACAGGTAAGACAGCAGCATTTATACTTCCGATTTTAAACAAGATAAGCAAGAACGAAACAAGCACTTTGAATACACTTATTCTAGCGCCGACTCGGGAACTTGCTATTCAGATCGATCAACAGATCCAAGGATTTGCATATTTCCTTGGGATAAGCTCTATTCCAATTTATGGAGGAGGTGATGGCATAGTCTGGGAGCAGCAAAAGAAAGCTCTTGAAACTGGAGCTGAAATTATCGTAGCCACACCTGGACGTCTTATCGCCCTTCTTGCAGGAGGCAAAATCGATTTGACATCGCTTGAGCATTTGATTCTTGATGAAGCGGATAGAATGATGGATATGGGATTCTCAGATGATATTCTGAAAATCGTCAATTACCTTCCTAAAGTCCGGCAAACCGTTCTTTTCTCTGCTACCATGCCTCCTAAAATCAGGCAGTTCAGCATGAAGTTTCTGAACAACCCTGCTGAAATATCCATTGCAATGGGTAAAACGGCTGAAGGTGTTACTCAAGCCATGTATTCTGTATATGATACGCAGAAGGAAGAATTAGTCAAAAACATACTTTCTCAAAAAGCTTACGATGCAGTGATAATTTTTGCTTCGACTAAGGATAAAGTGAAATCACTTTTTAAAGTGCTAAGAAAGCAATTTGATATTGAGGCCTTTCACTCGGACTTGGAGCAGGTAGAGCGTGAGAAGATCATGTCTGCCTTCAAAAATAAATCAGTGAAAATCCTGATAGGAACGGATATTATTTCCCGCGGCATCGATGTGGTAGGGATAGAATTGGTCATCAATTATGACACCCCATCTGATCCGGAAGATTATGTCCATAGAGTAGGACGTACTGCCCGAGCAGATGCAAAAGGTGCTGCTATTACTTTCGTCAATCCTAAAGATCAGTATAAGTTTGATAATATAGAAAAGCTGATTGGGATGAAGATCACCCAAAATCCGCTTCCCGAAGGATTTGAAGCTGGCCCAACGTACACAGGCAAAGCGGAGAAAGGCAAGTCTGACTATGGTTCAAAGAAGAAATCCGGATTCAATAAAAAAAGTAAATCTAGTTCTCCCGGGAATAGAAAGCCATTTCCAAGAAGAGAAAACTCTGGAACAGAAGTTCATAAAGAGGTTCAAGCCGAGCCTGTTGAAGCTAAAAAACCAACTCAACCAAAGGTTTCTACGGAGTCAAATGGAGTGAAGCCAGGTAAATATGCAAATAGGCGAAATGTCGTAGATCCTGAGTAACTAACCACATTTGCAATTGCGATTACGAAGTACTTCAATTAAATTGAAGTACTTTTTATTTTTAAATCTCAAAGCAATGCAATACATAAGACTCAGATCAAGAGGCTCATCCGTCTCATTTTTACAGGAGCTTTTAGGAAAAATCGGTTATGAAATTCCTTCATCAGGTTATTTTGGATTAGAAACCGAAATTGCTGTTAAAGACTTCCAAATGAAGAATCAGCTGATAGTGGATGGTGAGGTAGGCATCAAAACGTGGACTTTACTATTTGACAAAACAAAACCAGCTGATGTATTCGGAAATATCTTTCTTGGTGAGCAAGACCTCATTGATTTTGCAAAAAGATACCAGTTGGATCTAGCAGCCGTAAAAGCTGTGAATGAGGTAGAAAGTTCTGGGAAGGGATTTTTTATTGACGGAAGACCGAAGATTTTGTTTGAAGGCCATGTTTTTTGGCGACAATTGAAAGCAAGAGGAATAAATCCTGAGGATTTTGCCAATTCTTTCAACGAAACTGTTTTGTATAAAAAATTTAGCAAAAATCATTACTTAGGAGGATCGAGAGAGTACGGACGTCTGGAGCTGGCTGCTACCATATCATCAGATCCAAAATTCAGAGAGGCAGCTTTAGCCTCCGCATCATGGGGAAGTTATCAGGTTATGGGATTTCATGCTATTCCTCTGGGTTACCCTTCTGTTCAGCAATTTGTTGACGAGATGTACAAACATGAAAGAAATCACTTAGAAGTATTTGGCCGCTATATCTTGAAAAATGGATGTATAGACTATTTACGAGCGAAAAATTGGGCAAAATTTGCTGAATGCTACAATGGTTCTGCTTATGCTGCTAATAAATATGATGAAAAGATGGCAAAAGCCTATTTGAAGTTTTCAACGGACTAAAGAGCTATGGTGATTCAGGAATTTATAAGACTATTTGAGCGAGATATAGATCGACTGAAACTGGAAATAAACGCATATTCCAACGAAGAGAATTTGTGGAAAGTAGACCACAATATCACAAATTCAGCAGGCAACCTTTGTCTTCATTTAGTTGGGAATATGTCTCACTTTG
This sequence comes from Algoriphagus aurantiacus, assembly GCF_035156405.1. Classification (NCBI taxonomy): domain Bacteria; kingdom Pseudomonadati; phylum Bacteroidota; class Cytophagia; order Cytophagales; family Cyclobacteriaceae; genus Algoriphagus; species Algoriphagus aurantiacus. The sequence continues at coordinate 85,490 of NZ_JAXRUT010000006.1, forward strand.
TGGGTAAAGAAATCGGAGGTTTTGAATATATCCGAGATAGAGAATTTGAGTTTTCCGGAAAGAATGTTCCCAAATCAGAATTAATAGACAGGATAGAAAAGCTGCAAAATGTAGTGACTGCCAGTCTGGAAGGCTTGGATGAAGCAATGCTTGAGAAAGATTATCCTTTGGAAGTGTTTGGATCAAAAATGTCTCACAATTATTTTCTGATTCATCTCTTTGGCCATTTTAGCTATCACCTAGGCCAAATAAATTATCATAGAAGACTGCTGGATAAATGATGTCAACTTTCTAGACAATAAAAAAGTCCCGATACACCGGGACTTTTTTATTGTGGAAGAATCATATTTCTTAATAAAGAACTCTAAATCGGATCGTGCCGGGAATGAGTTTCAATGCATTGATTGCTTCATTTGAATAAGCCTTGTCAATGTCTGTGATCACATATCCAATTTTCTCGTTTGTCTTTAGGTATTGACCAACAATGTTGATTTCGAAGTTCGCCAAGATCTGATTGATTTTTGCCAAAACACCCGGCTCGTTCAAATGAATATGAATAAGTCTATGCGCATTTTGTAAGAAAGGCAACTGAATATTAGGGAAGTTGACGGAGTTGTATGTATTGCCCGTATTGATGTATTCCATGATTTTGCCGGGTACAAATCGGGCAATGTTCTCTTGTGCCTCCAGCGTGCTACCACCTATATGAGGAGTCAAGATTGTATTGGGTAAGCCAATCAATTCAGAAACGAATGGCTCTTTATTGTTCTTAGGTTCTTCGGGGAATACATCGAAAGCACAACCTGTTAATCTTCCAGAAAGGATCGCGTCACGAACAGCTGGGATTTCTACCACATGGCCACGACTTAGATTTACTAAGTAGGAGCCGGGCTTCATTTTCTCTATTTTCTCTCTGCTCAGGATATTATGATTTTCTTTTCTGCCATCTACATGAAGAGAAATAATATCGCATGTTTCAAGCAATTCGTCCAGAGAATTGACTTTCGTGGCATTACCAAGGGCTAGCTTTTCTATGACATCATAATAGAACACATTCAGTCCCATATTTTCTGCAAGGACTGAAAGCTGAGCGCCGATATTTCCATAACCTATAATGCCTAGTTTCTTACCTCTGATCTCGAAACTTCCTGATGCAGATTTGTCCCACTTACTATCATGCATGGAAGCGGTTTTATCTACAAAATTTCTCATCAAGAAGATAATTTCTGCGATGGCCATTTCCACCACTGATCTGGTGTTGCTGAAAGGAGCATTGAATACCGCGATTCCTTTTTCCTGACAAGTTTCCAGATCGATCTGATTAGTTCCGATGCAAAATGCACCTACAGCGATCAGTCTATTGGCATTCTCCAATACCTTTTTGGTGACATTGGTCTTAGAGCGAATTCCTAGAATAGAGACAGTTTTGATTTTTTCGCAGAGTTCTTCTTCTGACATGGCAGAACTTACAACTTCAACTTCATAACCTTCTTCGTTGAGTAAATCGACACCGATTTGGTGGACATTTTCAAGGAGCAGTACCTTGATTCTGCTTTTTGGGTAAGAGAATTTCGTATTCAAATTATTGACGTATAGGATTTCATCCAAACTTGGCGCTATATGATCTGCCTCTTTGGTTACTTTAGGACGGTTAACATTTTCAGTGAATGCATAAAACTTATTGGCCAGGCCAGATTTTTTGATTTCATAATCTGTGTAACCATCACCGATCACGTAGATTTCTCCTTCAAGATTGATTTTTTTGATGGTTTCCGCTTTTCCATTATTCTGAGAAAGTGGATTATCACGATTGAAATCTACGATATTATCCGATTCATCGTAGACAAATTCATTAGCAAAAACATTGTCTTGATGGATACCATAATCTGCCACGATAGGAATGATAAAATCTTTGAAGCCATTGGAAACGATGTAGATGTTCTCTGAATTATCCTGAAGGAATTCTTTGTTTCGTTCAAAGGACTTGGAAACTTTTTTCTTTAAAGCAGCGATCAAATCGGTTATTTGAGATTTGCTGGCTTTAAGGATATCGATTCGTTGGATCAAACTGTCACGAAAGGTCACATTACCCTCCATGCCTTTATCAGTAATGTCCTTAATGGCTCTTAGTTTTACCTCCCTTTCGGGATCGTTTAGAAGGCTTATTTCTCCCAGAATATCCAGGGCTTCTACTTGAGTGAAGGTGCTATCAAAATCAATAATGAACTTTGTAGGATGAGGCATGTGCAGGGTCAATAGGTTAATTTGAATGCAAAATTACAGGATTGTTAAAAAAATTGAAGTTTTATTGAAAAAATTGTTTCAAATCTTTTTCGCAATCGATCTTTTCGTAATAAATAGAGCAAATAGACAGGAATTTTGAATTAGCAGAAGTTTGCCAAACATTCACACTTTTCTTTTTCTCTCCGATTCTTAAGCGTATTTTTGGGCATTAATCTAATAATGCTATGAAATCGAGCATGTCGCAAGTGACACACGGAGGAATGATTATCATACATGAAAGATTCTCCCGAATCGAGTTCGGGACGAGCTATCTGACGATTGAAAAACAAAAAATATACAGATGAAAATTCCCCATTTAGTTGTACTCGCATTTGGTATTGCGCTTAGCACTGCCTGTCAAAATCAGAAGTCTGAAACAGTAATTGAGGGAGCAGAAACGGAAGTAGACGCTGCTGACACAATTCCTGGAAATTATGGTGCTGATCTAGAAGTAGCAGGAGTAGTTTCTCCAGCGGAGATGATTTTAGTTGTTGAAAAAGAAGGGGATTTCGAGGGAAAAATTTCTGGAGAAATTAAAGAAGTATGTACCAAAAAGGGTTGCTGGCTTACAATGGATCTTCCTAATGGAGAAAGCATGCGAGTGACTTTTAAGGATTATGGTTTTTTTGTTCCGACTACTTCTCAAGGATATCCTATCATTTTGGAAGGTGTGGCAGTCTTGACGGAGACAGATGTAAAAACATTGAGGCATTATGCTGAAGATGAAGGCATGAGCAAAGAGGAAGTGGATGCGATCACTGAGCCTAAGCGAGAGATTACCTTTGAAGCAGTTGGCGTGGTGATTAAAGATAAAGCCTAATATGCCGATAGCGCTTGATAACCTACGAGTAGGTAGAAAATATCAACTAGTAAACATGGGCGAAGTCAGGCAAGTCGAGATTGTCGCTCGTTTGCGTGGTACAAATTTTAAAGTCAAAGATCTTGATACCCTTGAATTCTATACCATCGAAGAACTTCTTCAATGGGGAATAGGTAAGGATTATGATATTGATGAGATCTTTCGATAGAAATTAGTACAGAGTTTCCTTCCCATTTCCAAATCCTTTCCCATGATGGCAAGGCATCCAAATCATTTCTTTTTCTAATCAGATATGAGTAATAAAAGTACTATCAAAGCTATTGCGGGGGCTAAATGTCCTCAGTGTCACGAGGGGGATTTATTTTCTGTTCCAGTGTATAGTTTCCGGAAATTGTCCGATGTCAATAAATCTTGTTCGGTTTGCGGTGCTAACTTCCATGCTGAGCCTGATTTTTTCTATGGTGCAATGTATGTGAGTTATGCCTTCTCGGTAGCGCTGGTAATCACTACAATGGTGGTGTTGAATGTGCTGATGGTTAGGCCTGAGCTTTGGATGTATCTTACTACTGTGGCTGTCTCTAATGTGATTCTGATGCCATTGATGCTTCGCTATTCTAAAGTGTTATACCTATATAATGTGGGTAAATTGAAATATCGAGGTTATTGATCGGATAGATATTTTTTGGGAGAAATCAGCATCATCAGGAGGCATACAGAAACTAGAAGTAGGAAAAATAAAGCTGGTAGTCCGCCAATTACAGACAGAATCCGCACACCGTCTATTCCAGAATAAGTGATCATCACCCAGGATAGAAATCCGATCAACACACCCCAGAGAACTTTCAGATTGGTATCTGATCGGAACGGATCTCCATCTTGCTTTTTCATACTAATACTTGCCAAAGCATCAGTGCTGGAATCAGCAGCTGTGACATAGGATATGAAAATACCAAGAATGAATAGCTGAGCAAAGATTTTGAAATATCCCATGTCCTCAAATACTTTATAGATGATAGATTCGGGACCGGAATTTTGAAAAAGGTTTTTGTAAATCTCAGGACTTTTCGAAGCAAAATCCAGTGTAGTTCCTCCAAAAATCCCCATCCAAATCAGACAAAATAGAGCAGGTAAAAACCAGTTTACCAATAGAAATTCCCGGACTGTCCTGCCCACAGCTATCTTCCCTAGGAATAATGCGGTCATTGGTGCCCACGCCATCCACATAGCAAAATTAAAAGTGGACCAATCGTACGTCCAGCTGTTTCCCGCTCCACTTAGCTGTAGACTTAAGTCAGTGAAATTTGAGCCGTATTTGGTGAAACCCGTCAGAATCGAGTTTAGAATTTTACTTTTTTCCCCTAAAACCACAAATAGAAAAGCGATCAGAAAAAAGAATCCCAGATTGAATAATGAGAGGTTTTTTATTCCCTTCTCAATGCCTGTAGATGCTGAAATGATAAATGTAACCAAGATCCCTAAGGTTATAAATCCGGTAAGGAATGTGGGATTTAACTTTGGGAAAAGGGCCAGAAAACCACCGGAAAGACTGAGTATTCCTGCTCCAAGTGCTGCTGCCATTCCTGTCACCAAAGCGAAAAGACTAAACATATCCAGTCCTGTTTCCCAAAACCTATGAGGTGAACTGCCAATCATAGGCCTGAGCATGATGCTAAGACTAAATCGGCTTTTGCCAGAGTAAAACATCAAGGCAAACACCAAGGCTGGCACAGCGTAAATAGCGTACGGAGTAAAACCCCAGTGAAAGTATAAAGCTCCCAATGCGAACGACTTAGCTTCTTCTGAATTTGCTTGAAATCCTTTGAAGTCCGGCGGGAAAAGAAAATGGGATAGTGGCTCTGCACTTCCCCAAAACAAGATGCCTATAGCGATGGTTGTACAGAGGACTATTGCAAACCAGCTGATTCTATTCAATCTTGGGACAGCTGAATTACCACCGATTCTGTAATTTCCAAGTGGCGAAAAGAACACAGCTATTGTCAGCAAAGTCATAACAAACGAAACCCAACTAAAACCCAATGAAAAGTTGGTGAGTATACTTTGTTGTATATACCTGAATGCGGATATAAACGAATCAGGAAATAAAATACTGCTGAAAACAGCAAGTATTAATAGAATGAATGGAGGCCAAAATACCCAAGGACGAATATTAAATCTGAAAAAAGATGTGCTTTTTGCCATTGAATAAGTAAGATACCAGAATTTGATGTTCCACAATAATCAATTATCCCACCCAAATAAAGTTAAGAATAAGCGAATTGTCATATGAAAAAACTCAGAATTATAGGTCTATATGTAATGGCAGTTTTTTATTCGCTAGCCGGTCTCAATCATTTTGTTAATCCTGATAGCTATCTCGGATTGATCCCTGAATACCTTCCAAATCATTCTCTATTAAACTTAATTGCAGGAATTTGTGAAGTTGGATTTGGAATAGCACTTTTATTTCCTTCCTCTAGAAAATGGGCTGCATGGGGAATTATCCTGATGTTACTAGCTTTTATTCCAGCTCATGTTTACTTTATCGAGCTCAATTCATGTATTGAAAATGGGATTTGTCTGCCACCATGGACAGGTTGGTTTAGGTTGATAATCATCCACCCGCTGTTGATTGCATGGGCTTATCTTTATACCCGAAGAATTTAATTTGCAGTCATTTACATTATACCAAATCAATTGAAATTCACTATTTGTTAGTAATACTAACTTTTTGAAAGATTTGTTAACTTTTCTTAAGATTAAGCGTTTCTATCATAATTAAAGGACTTTTCTATGGAGAATCTATTAAATACTATGAAGATGGAGGTACATGATAACCTTTATCTGAAGGAACCTTTTAGCTCCGAATTAGGTAGTTCCATAGTGCAGGAGGGAGCTACGTTAATACGGGATTTGGGGATGGAGCACTTTACATTTAAGAAACTTGCAAATCATATTGGAGTGACAGAGGCGGCAGTTTACCGTTACTTTGAGAATAAGCATATGCTGTTGCTTTACCTTACTGCTTGGTACTGGGCATGGATGGAAGTTAATTATGTGTATGCTACTGCAAATCTAGAAAGTAGTGAAGCTCGCTTGTCTATTGCTATGAAACTTATGGTTAATGGACCTTTTTTTACTAGAAATATGCATATCAACCCTGAGGATTTACGAAATATTGTGGTCAACGAATCTCTCAAAGGCTACTTAACCAAAACGGTAGATGTAGAGCACGAAAGCGGGATTTTTGCCCAAGTTTATAATTTTGGTCAGCGAATATCCAATTTGATTTTTGAAATAAACCCTTCATATCCTTATCCGAAAACCTTGGCTTATACCGTCATTGAGTCCAGTTTACTTCATGCATTCAATGCAAAGCACTTGCCCGGTATGACTGAGCAATCATTAGACGCTAAAAATCGTCTGGTCTTTTTTGAAAATATAATTCTAAAGGCAATTTCAAATGAATAATACAAATACAATGACTCCAATAAAGCGATTTTTTAATCTGCTGAAAGAGGAGAAGGATCAGGTATATTCCATATACTTTTATGCCATATTGAATGGACTGGTAGCATTATCTCTACCGCTTGGAATTCAGGCAATTTTGAATTTTGTTTTGGGCGGAAGGATTACTACTTCTTGGGTAATCTTAGTGCTAATAGTTGCCGCAGGTATAGCTTTTGGGGGCTTCCTACAAATTTCCCAGTTGCAGATTACAGAGAAACTGCAGCAAAGAATATTTGCCAAATCAGGGCTATCTCTTGCATATAGACTTCCAAAGATAAAATCTGAACTTTTCCATGGAACTTATGCTCCAGAGGTTGTTAACCGATTTTTCGATACAGTAAATCTCCAGAAAGGGGTGTCCAAGATTTTAGTGGAATATTCCACTGCGTTAATTCAAGTGATTTTTGGGCTGATTTTATTGTCATTTTATCATGCCACTTTCATTTTATTTGGGATAGTGCTTTTTATTATCTTAGTGACCATATTTTATTTCACGAGTCCCAAAGGCATGTCTACTGCGATTAAAGAGTCTACATATAAATATGAGACAGCTTTTTGGCTAGAAGAAATTGGGAGGACGCTTAATACATTTAAGCTCGTTGGTGGAAATTCCAGATTACCAATTCTTCGTGTTGATGAGCTCCTGAAGCACTATTTGGAGTTTAGAATCCATCATTTTTCTGTATTGGTTTTTCAATACAAAGTACTTATTGGTTTTAAGGTGTTGATCGTAACCAGCCTTTTGATAGCGGGCAGTTTACTATTGATCAATGAGCAAATCAGTATTGGTCAATTCGTAGCAGCAGAAGTTATTATACTGATGGTGGTCAATGCAGTAGAGAAATTGATTCTTTCGTTGGAGACGGTTTATGACACCCTTGTAGCATCAGAGAAGTTAGGTAAGGTCATGGATATGGAACTTGAAGATCATAATGAGTCCGAAAAGGATATCACTTCACAATCTTCAGGAATCAAACTTGCAATGGAAAATGTGATTTTTCAACCTAGGGATGTGAATAAACCTATTGTGAATGGAGTTTCAATTACGATAGAGCCGGGTACAAAAGCAGTAATTACAGGCAAAAGTGGTAGTGGTAAAAGTGCAATGCTTGCTCTCTTTTCAGGATTGTATGAAAGTTATAAGGGCCAAGTGAAAATAAATGATCTCCCTTTGGAGATGATTCATTTGGATAAATATAGATCTGTGGTTGGTGATTGTATGGAATTGCAGCAGATTTTCCATGGTACCATAGCTGAAAATATTTTGGTAGGTCGTGATATTGATCAGAATCAGTTGGCATTTCTCATAGAATTGGTAGGGCTTAAGGATTTTATATTCCAATTGCCTGACGATTTAAAAACCATGCTTCTTCCAGAAGGAAGAGGATTGTCTAGAAAGCACGCACAATCGATTATGCTAGCTAGAGCACTTGTGGGAGAACCTCAGGCGATGATATTAGAAAATGCGCTTCAACATATAGACAATGATGTAAAAGAACGTGTAAAAACTCATTTGTTTGGAGGCAAGTGGACACTATTGATGGTCACCCAAGATCAAGAAGTAATTAAGCAAGCTAATCAGGTAATCGTAATGGATGAGGGAAATATTATCTACCAAGGAAATCAAGCAGGATATCAAAATTTTTTAACCCTTAACTCTTAAGACTATGTTAAACATCTCTGAAAATGTAATCAAAGATAGGAGCCCATTTGACCAAACAGAAAGTCTCAAAATGACTGTTGCAAGTGAGCAGAAGAGGAAAAGGGTTAGAATCCTTTTTGTGTCCTGTTGTGTTGTGTTTCTTATGCTATTTGTCCCATGGACGCAGTATATCCGGTCAAAAGGCTATGTTACTATGCTTCAGCCTGAACATCGTGCTCAGACCATTCACTCGGTAATAGCAGGTAGAATCGATAAGTGGTATGTAAGCGAAGGAGCTTTCGTAAATAAGGGAGATACTATCATCAGTATTACTGAGGTGAAAGATGAGTATTTCGATTCCTTACTGTTACCTAGGACGCAGCGTCAAGTTGACGCCAAGAATCTTTCCGCACTCTCTTATAAAGAAAAGGTAAGGGCTCTAGACAGCCAGATAGCGGCTTTGAAGCGAAATAACATCTTAAGAAAAGAGCAAGCGAGGAATAACCTTGAAATGGCTGAATTAAAAGTAGAGTCTGACAGCATCCGTTTTGAGCAAGCTAAAGTCAATTATGAAATAGGTATTAAGCAGCTTGGAAGAGCAGAAAAACTCTACGAGGAAGGTTTAAGATCTCTCACAGATTTAGAAACACGAAGGTTGAAATTTCAGGAAGTTCAGGCAAGCGTAATTGGTGCAGAGAATAGCTTGTTGAGTAGTAAAAACTCACTCATTTCAGCGGTACTTGAGTTAGATGCTATTGACAATGATTTTAAAGATAAGTTGTCTAAAGCTGAATCGGAGATGTTCACAGCTCAGTCAAGTCAATACGATGCGGAAGGCTCTGCCACGAAACTTGAAAATCAATACTCCAACTATGAAGCACGGAAAGGATTCAGACATATTTTGGCTCCTCAGGATGGTTTCATAGCTGAAGCCATTCAGGTAGGTCTAGGCGAAACGATAAAAGAAGGAGATCCTATAGTCAATATTGTTCCATCCAATGGTGAACTTGCTGTGGAGATGTATATATCTCCTGTTGATCTGCCATTGATGGTAGTTGGGAAAAAAGTACGCTTCATCTTTGACGGTTGGCCAGCAATCGTCTTTTCAGGTTGGCCTAAGTTGTCCAATGGTACTTTTGGTGGGGTAATCGTAGCAATAGATAAGTTTGCTGGAACGAGTAATCAATTTAGAGTATTAGTGGCTGAGGATCCTGAAGAGCAATCATGGCCTGAAGTATTGCGCGTAGGGTCTGGAGCTGATGGAATCGCGCTTCTCAATGATGTGCCTGTCTGGTATGAGATCTGGAGACAGCTCAATGGATTCCCAGCAGACTACTACACTCGAAAGCAGAAGGAGAATATAGCAGAGGGAAAGAAATGAAAAGACTGCTATTTACTTTCTTACTAATTACTTGCAGCATGAATCTTCATGCTCAAGGTACTGATACCTTAGCATTTGATACTTATTTGGATTGGGTGAAATCCTATCATCCACTTTCTGCTCAAGCAGATATAATGCTTACTATGGGAGATATGGAAGTCCGGACAGCCAGAGGTGAATTTGATCCCTTGCTTTATGGTAATTTGGACAAGAAAAGCTACGACGAAAAGACGTATTACGATAAGCGAGAAGCGGGAATTTCTATCCCAACCTGGGCTGGTATTGAGCTTAATGGGGTATTTGAACAGAATTCAGGGCAATATCTTAATCCAGAATACTCTGTTCCATCAGGAGGGTTATTATCCGCAGGAGCATCCTTAAATCTTGGGCAAGGGTTGATTTTGGATGATAGGAGAGCAGGTTTGCGGAAGGCTCAGATATACCAGCAATCCACAGAATCAGAGCGAAAAAGGCTGCTGAATGAATTATACCTTCAAGCAACAGGAGCATATTGGAGTTGGTCTTTAGCCTACGCAAATAAAGAGCTGCAAGCAGAAGGGGTAGAGCTGGCAAAAACAAGATTTAGGGGGGTGAAAATCAGCTACGAGCAAGGTGACTTCCCAGCTATAGATACCGTAGAAGCAGCAACTCAACTTTTGAATAGAGAATACAATCTTCAGCAAGCTGAAAACGAGCTCTTTATGCGAACTCAGGAGCTTAACAATTTTCTTTGGGATGATTCTGGGAATCCCATAGCCTTAGATTTTCAAGTAGTTCCTGAGAATTTGTATTCTGACCAATTACTTTTCTTGAATGAAGAAGAACTTCGAGTCCTCGTTGCTGATCACCCGGAATTAATGCTGGTAGATTATGAATTGGCCACTCTGGATGTGGAAAGGCAACTTAAGGCTCAGCAGATTATTCCTGTTGTAAAACTCAAATACAATTTCCTTACTGAAAATCTTAATCAATTTGAGCAATCCAGTTTTTTTGAGAATGATTATAAATGGGGGCTTACAGTGTACACTCCATTGATGTGGAGAAAGGCGAGAGGCGGGATGCGTCTGGCAGAGGCTAAAATAGATTTCAAGGAAAACTCCAGAGAACTTAAAGAACTTCAGCTTCGCACAAAGCTCGAAAATGAACTGAATACCTGGAGAGCATTAAATTCTCAGATCAATACATACACCCGAAATGTTGCTGCGTTGCAAATGCTACTTCAAGGTGAATTAAGACGCTTTGAGATTGGAGAAAGCAGTTTGTTTTTGGTGAACAGCAGGGAAGTAGCTGTTTTCAGTGCACTAGTCACATTAAATGAGTTACTTTCCAAACGGAAGATTTCCTATGCCAAAACTAGATTTGCAGCCGGTGTCGGGTTTGAATGATCCCGATAATTGAAGTAAATTTACTTATAACCAAAATCTGATCTTATGCCTGCATTTGTCATAGTTGAAGTAGATATCACAGATCCTGAAAAATACAATGAGTATAAGCAACTCACGCCAGCAACAGTTTCAGCTTATGGAGGGAAGTTCGTCCTTCGTGGTAATCCTGTGAAGGTGCTGGAAGGAGAATGGAACCATGAGCGATTGGTAATGCTTAAGTTTCCTACAAAGGAGAAAGCTGAAGCTTGGTACAATTCTGAAGGTTACCAACATGCTAAATCGGTCAGAGAGGGTGCTGCTAATGCAAAATTCCTCTTGGTAGAATCGTAAATCTCTCTAAGGATAGACAATCAAAAAAGGCTTTCATTTGAAAGCCTTTTTTGATTGAAAACCAGATGATTATAAGTCTGGCTGGGGAGTCATTCTTAGGTAAGGTTTGATGACTTTGTGTCCTTTAGGAAACTTGGCAGGGATATCTTCATCCTTGATCGCTGGAGCGATCACTACGTCCTCACCTTGCTTCCAGTTGGCTGGCGTAGCTACTGAGTAGTTAGCAGTCAATTGCAAAGAATCAATGACGCGGAGTAATTCTTCAAAGTTTCTTCCGGTGCTAGCTGGGTAGGTGATCATCAATTTGATCTTCTTATCAGCGCCAATCACAAATACCGATCTCACTGTAAAATTTTCACTGGAATTAGGATGAATCATATCATAGAGATCAGCAATCTTTCTATCTGGATCTGCGATGATAGGGAAATTGACCTCTGTGGCTTGAGTTTCATTGATATCCGAAATCCAGCCCTTATGGCTGTCGAGTCCATCCACACTCAACGCCATCACTTTCGTGTTTCTCTTTGCAAACTCATCCTTGAGTTTCGCTACAGCTCCGAGCTCTGTAGTACATACTGGAGTATAATCCGCTGGGTGGGAAAATAAAATTCCCCATCCGTCTCCTAAATACTCGTAAAAATCAATTGTTCCTTCTGTGGTGTCGGCCGTAAAATTTGGGGCCTCGTCGCCTAGTCGTAATGCCATGTCGTTTATTGTTTAAAAGTTCTATTTTGAATACGTTGAATATAACGTTCAGCAATTCATTCAGTTCCTAATTTCCAAAATCTTTGACAAAAAATCATGTAACCTAAACCCATTTTGTAAAATGTGAGTTGTAAGTCCAACTAACACTATTACTTCGTAACTACACTAAAACTAAAACTCCCATGAAAACTTATTATAATCCGGAAGATCTTAAGAAATTTGGCAAAATAGGGGAATTTCAAAAGCCTCTAGCTGACAAGTTTTTTGATTACTATGGAGAGGTCTTTGCAGAAGGTGCACTGACTGCCCGTGAAAAATCTTTGATCGCACTTGCGGTAGCTCATACTATCCAATGTCCTTATTGCATTGATGCCTATACCACCGATACTATGGAGAAGGGCTGTGACGAGGAGCAAATGATGGAGGCCGTACATGTGGCAGCAGCTATCAGAGGAGGAGCGTCGCTCGTACATGCTACTCAAATGATGAATAAAGTGAAGGAAATCTCTATGTAATCAATGAAATCTCTTAAAGCACAAGATCACCCATTATCCAGTTCAGAAGCAGAAATTCATCTCTTAGAAAGCGATATGCCAAGCTTTTCTGGAGATCGTTTTGCTGCTGAACTTAAGAAAACAAATCTCTTTCCTTTAAAACCAACCCAGATAGATATTCTACAGATCAATCTGGGTAAAATGTGTAATCAGGTCTGCAAACATTGCCATGTGGACGCAGGGCCTGACCGTAAAGAAATCATGACAAGGGAGACCATGCAGCAATGCCTTGAGGTCATACGAAATCATGAAATCACAACAATTGATCTGACTGGTGGAGCACCGGAAATGAATCCGGACTTTCGATGGTTTATAGAAGCTATCCGCTCAATAGATTCTGATGTGAATATAATCGTGCGCTGTAATCTTACGATCATTTTGGCAAACCCGAAATACCACGATCTGCCTGAGTTTTTCAGGGAACATAGAATTGAAATTGCATCTTCATTGCCCTATTTCACTGCAATGAAAACGGATTCCCAGCGTGGGGATGGGGTTTTTGACAAATCTATCAAAGCGCTCAAACTTTTGAATGCGCAGGGGTATGGGATAGAAGGAACTGGATTGATTTTAAATCTGGTATATAACCCTTCTGGAGCTTTTATGCCAGCAGCCCAAAGTGGTTTGGAAGCAGAATTCAAAAAGCGACTCTCTTATAAATTTGGAATTACATTTAACTCTTTATTCACCATTACCAATCTTCCGATAAGTAGATTCTTGGAATATTTGCTGAGAAGTGAAAATTATGTGGAGTATATGGAAAAACTAATTGATAGTTACAATCCCGTGGCCGCTGCCGGAGTCATGTGTAGAAATACCATCTCAGTAGGTTGGGATGGGCATTTGTATGATTGTGATTTCAATCAAATGCTAGAACTTAAGGTTACTTCTGAAGATTCTCAGCATATCAAAAACTGGAACAAAAGGTCACTGACTGAACGAGAAATTATAGTCAAAAATCATTGCTTTGGATGCACTGCTGGCGCCGGATCAAGTTGTGGAGGAACTACTACATAGCATGAAAGATGCACTAATCATTTTTCAAAAGAATGCGGAGCTTGGCAAAGTAAAAACAAGGCTTGCTGCTACTATCGGAGATCAAGCAGCATTTGATGCTTATCAACTTTTGGTCAATTACACGCATAAAATAACATCACAAAGTCCCGTACAGAAGATTGTTTTCTTTTCAAATCATCTGGAGGAAGATTTATCGAAATATCCCGCTGACTATAGATTTGAATTGCAGTCAGGTGAGGGTTTGGGAGAAAAAATGAGCTGCGCATTTGAACAGCTTTTTAAAGAGAATTATGATCGATTAATAATAATAGGAACGGATTGTGCAGAGATTACTGCAGAACTTATTTCTGTAGCATTTGACAAATTAAAAGAAAGTGAAGTAGTCATCGGGCCAGCACATGATGGAGGATATTACTTGCTTGGTATGAGGAAATTTATTCCTGGTTTATTTGAGGGAATTCCTTGGAGCACTGATCAAGTAGCTGAACTTTCGATGGATTATTTAACTTCAAATAACTATTCCTATGCTACACTTCCCGTCTTATCTGATGTAGATTTACAGAAAGATTGGGAAAGATTTGAATCGAAATTGACTAAGTAGCTTGTAATACTAAGTTTACTATCCTCTTTGGAAGTATGCTTGTTTATGATAGAATCATCCCATTTTCCCTCATTAAATTATAGCCTGAATGAAACTTATTAATACAAAGTTTTCACCAATATTTTTGGTTTGCTTCGTCCTGGGTATAGGAGGAATTAACTCTGTATCTGCTCAAAAGGTGGTTAATGACTATGATATTGTGCTTGCTGGGTTCACTATTGGCAATATGAAAGCCCACAAAATCACTGAAGGAGCATCAGAAGACTATCAAATTCACAGTAAAGTTGAGTTCTGGTTTTTTGGTAAAATCCATGTGGAGTTTCTACAAAATGTAAATTTCCAAAATGACCAATTAATGAAAGCTACGACTAAATCAGATTCGAATCGAGGCAACTTTGTAACAACTGTCAATTGGAATAAGGATCATTATGACGTAGATGCCAATTCGTATAAATTTCATAATGAAGAGTCGATTGATCAGGCTGTCTTTGGTACACCAGCTAAACTATATTTTCACGAGCCTAAAGATGGTGATGAATTGATTTCAGAGAATTTCGGAATGCTCACCAAAGTGATAGAGCTTGAGAAAGGCGTGTATGAAATCGATGTAAATGGTAACACCAATACTTTTCATTATGAAAATGGGATTTTGCAAAAAGTAGTACTTGAAAATAACCTTAAAAATTACTCGATAAAACGTAAAGTTGACTGATACAGACAAAATCTCTGTAATTATTCCCTGTCTAAATGAGGAAGTGAATCTAAAAGAATTGATTCCTTATCTTATAAAATATGGCGATGGAGTGATTAGTGAAATTATTGTTGTAGATGGGGGCTCACAAGATAATTCCATAGCTGTTGCTAAATCTTTCGGCGCGTTTGTGGTACAATCGCCAATCTGTAATAGAGCTGCACAATTAAACTTGGGTGCTCAACATGCTAGAGGCTGTATTTTTTACTTTCTGCATGCTGATACCAGACCCGTTAAGGACTTTGCAAAAGTGATTCTAGCCAACGTTGCGAAAGGAAAAAATGTGGGCTGTTTTTGCTATCGATTTGAAAGTGACTGTACCCTTCTAAAATTCAATTCATGGTTTACACGTTTTAATGGAGTTTTCTCTGGAGGAGGCGACCAATCTCTATTTATTAAAAGATCATCTTTTGAAGCTTTAGGCGGCTATGACGAATCATTTTGTATTATGGAGGACTTTGAACTGGTAAGTAGAATTCGTCAAACATATGATTTTCATGTTCTTCAAGATGAAATGACTGTTTCCGCTCGCAAATACAAAGGAAATAGTTGGGTAAAGGTGCAGCTGGCTAATTTGACAGCTTTCTCTCTTTTTTTGTTAAAAGTTAAGCCAGCGTCAATCAAAAGTTTATATTTAAATTTTTTAAACCAAAAGAATAAAAAGCATAACAGTAGTTGAATGAATAAAGCAACAATCAACGGAATCCAGCAAGTTGGGATAGGGGTAAAAGATGCAAACGAGGCATGGGCTTGGTACAGGAAAGCATTTAAGATGGATGTGCCGATCTTTCAAGACAGTGCTGAAGCTAAATTAATGACTCGTTATACTTCTGGTAAGGTAGAAAGCAGACATGCTATCCTTGCCTTGAATATGCAAGGAGGCGGCGGATTTGAGATTTGGCAGTATACCTCAAAAGAGCCACTGGCATCTGAGCAAGAACTTACTTGGAAAGATTTGGGAATCTTGGCAGTGAAAATGCGCTGTCATAATATCCAAAAAACCTATACTCACCTAAAAAGTGTAGGAGCTGTCATGCTTGGTAAACCTTTTAAAAACCCATTAGGGGTTTGGCATTTTTATGTAAAAGACCCTTTTGGAAATACATTTGAACTGATTGAAAATGGCTCTTGGTTTAGCAAAAATAAGGATCTTACAGGTGGTGTATTAGGAGTTGTAATCGGGGTTTCATCTGTTGATGAGGCGTTGCCTGTTTATCAAAAGCATTTAATGCAAACGGAGATCCTCTGCGATAGAAAGGGTAAATGGGATGATTTTGCTCAATTAGGAGAAGGGGACTCAGAATATAGAAGAGCTATTCTACAGGGTTCATCCACTATGACTGGAGCCTTTGGGAAACTATTCTGTCAGACGCAGATTGAATTAATAGAGACTCAAAGCCAACCTCGGAATAAAGCCTTTGAAAATAGAAATTGGGGGGATTTAGGCTTTATTCATTTATGCTTTGACGTAAACGGCATGGGAGAGATCAAAGATAAACTTGCGCAAGACGGAATAGAACTTACCGTAGATAGTGGAAATGAATTTGATATGGGGAAAGCTGCTGGAAGATTTTCTTATTTAGAAGATCCTGACGGCACCTGGATAGAAATGGTAGAAACCTTCAAAGTTCCAATCATGGAGAAATTAGGGTGGTATTTGAACTTGAATAAAAGAGATAACACCAAGAACCTTCCAAACTATATAGTAAAACTTCTTTCTCTCAACAGGGTAAAAGCGTAGACTCACTTATTTATGTGACATCAGGCGGGCCAGGTCGACCAAACGGTTGGCATAGCCCGCTTCATTATCATACCATCCTACAAGCTTTATCATTTTGCCCTTTGCTGAAGTGAGAGCAGAATCAATAATGCAGGAATGCGGATTACCTATTATATCAATAGATACAATAGGTGAGTCCTCAACTTCAAGAAATCCCTTCAAATAGCCCTTGCTTGCTTCTCTGAAAGCCGTATTTATCTGATCCTCGGTGACTTCTTCTTTCAGTTCCAGGATCATATCAGTCAAGGAACCGTCGGGTACAGGTACCCTCATCGCAGAAGCCTCTATTCTGCCTGCCAGCTCAGGCAATATTTCATCCAATGCTTTACCAGCATTGGTAGTCGTGGGGATGATCGAATATGCAGCTGCTCTAGCTCTTCTTAGATCACGATGCGGGGCATCATGGAGGTTTTGATCATTAGTGTAAGAATGGACAGTAGAAGCGAATCCTTTGACTACCCCGAAAATATCATCCAGCACTTTCACCATAGGAGCTAAGCAATTCGTAGTACAGGAAGCATTGGAAACAATTCTTTCATCGCCAGTTAAAATGGAATCATTCACTCCCAAAACCACCATTTTGATAGTTGGATCTAGGGAAGGAGCAGAGATAATTACTTTTTTTGCGCCTGCTGTCAAATGCTTTTCTGCACCATTACGATCTGTAAATCTCCCTGTACATTCGATGACTATATCAATAGCTAAACTTTCCCATGGAAGTTTTTCAGGATCGGAAAGTCCAAATAGCTGAATTTCATGTTCATTAACTTTAAGAATCGAGTCGTGAAGTTCAATTGTGCTCTCTGATTTACCGTGAATTGAATCGTATTTCAGCAAATGGGCGATGGCAGTTTGATCCGCTAAATCATTAATAGCGACAAGTTTAAACCCTTTTTTTTCTAGGATTAGTTTTGCTGTGTATCTGCCTATTCGTCCAAAACCGTTTATAGCAATTTTGATCTCTTTAGTTGGTTGCATACGTAGTTTTCAAATGGGGAATCAAAAATAGGAAAATCATCCACAAACCCTTCTAAGAAAATTTTATTCCTTTTAGATCAGCTTTTTAGCTTAAATCAACAGAAATTTTTGAGGCCAAATTGGTTTTAAAAACATAAGCCTCTATATTTGCACAACCATTTGAAAAAGCAAGTTTTTTATGGTCATTAATGGTCGGTTCGTCTAGGGGTTAGGACGTATCCCTTTCACGGATAAAACACGGGTTCGATTCCCGTACCGACTACATTGTCGCCTGAATTACAGGAAGTTGTGAGATATTTTTGATTTAGTATGGTCGGTTCGTCTAGGGGTTAGGACGTATCCCTTTCACGGATAAAACACGGGTTCGATTCCCGTACCGACTACCAAGACGTTTAAGCTCAATCCCTGCTTTGTCTTAAGAAATTTTTGTTTTATGGTTGTTAGTGGTTAAAGTGAACAAAATCCCGATCCTTGGTCGGGATTTTTGTTTTTACAGCCTTTTTTATTAATGGCTAGAAAGCCATTTTTTATTTTGTTAATTTCAAGATTGGAATAATAAAATTAACCTATGCCTCAACCCAAAATTAAACTTCACTTCGCCAAAATTATTTTGGCCGCATCAATTCCCCTTTTGATTTCTTGTAGTAAGACTGAAAAAGTGGATCTCCGAGAACGAACTTTGACCCAGGAAGAAATTGCTCCTATGGTACAGGCAGCTGAAGGAGCAGTTAACCCTACACTTAGTCCTGGGCTTAAGCTTTCCTTATGGGCAGTTGACTCGCTTGTTTATGATCCGATTTCGATCCAGGTAACTGACGATGGTAGTTTGTATTATACACGTACCAATCGACAGAAAAACTCTGAATTTGATATTAGAGGACATCAAGAATGGGAAATAGAATCTATAAGTCTTCAAACTATCGAAGAAAAAAGAGCTTTTCTCCAAAAGACGCTATCTCCCGAAATGTCTGATAAAAATACTTGGCTTGGTGATGTGAACGGTGACGGATCACATGACTGGCGGGATATGACAGTTGAAAGAGAAGAGCTATATCGCCTTGAAGACAGAGATGGTGATGGTCTTGCAGACTATTCGCAGATCATGGTTCAGGATTTCAATGATGTGACTACGGATGTTGCCGGAGCTTTGTTGAAATTGGAGGATAACCTATTTGTAGGAGTAGGTCCGGACGTATGGAGACTTACAGATAATAATGGTGATGGCATTATGGATGAGAAAGAGTCAATTTCTCATGGCTACGGCATTCATATCGGTTTTGGAGGACACGGAATGTCTGGGCTTAAATTAGGGCCAGATGGTAGAATCTATTGGGGAATTGGAGACATTGGTTTCAATGGAGTAGGGCCAGATGGCACTGAATGGAAATATCCAAATAGAGGAGTAGTAGCACGTGCAAATCCTGATGGAAGTGATTTTGAGATTTTCGCTATGGGCGTAAGAAATACGCATGAGTTTACTTTTGATGTATATAACAATTTAATTTCCGTCGATAATGATGGAGATCATGCAGGAGAAAGCGAAAGACTAGTTTATCTAGTTAACGGTTCGGATACGGGCTGGAGAACCAACTGGCAATTTGGGAAATACCGTGATCCGGATAACAATACCTACAAGGTCTGGATGGACGAAAAATTATATCTTCCCAGACATGAAGGTCAGGCAGCTTATATCACTCCAACCATACAAAACTACATTAATGGCCCAACCGGAATGGTGTATAATCCAGGAACTGCTCTAGCAGAAAAATGGAAAAATACTTTTTTTGTAGCCTCTTTTGTAGGCAATCCAACTAGATCCGGAATTCACGCTTTCAAACTGGAGCCTGACGGGGCTTCATTTAAAATGTCTCAAACAGAGAATATCATGTCAGGTGTTCTGGCAACAGGTTTGGACTTTGGCCCGGATGGCTCGCTATATTTTGCCGATTGGATAGAAGGATGGAGTACCAAAAACTACGGACGCATTTGGAAAATTGAGGATGAAGGTGGGGCTGACTGGGAAGCCAAAAAGATCACTGCTCAGGTAATGAAAACTGATTTCAAAACGCTTACTGATGAAGCATTAAGCGGCTATTTGGGAGATGAGGACATGCGAATCAGAAGGAAAGCCCAGTTTGAACTAGCTAAAAGAGGTGATGATGGTGCTGAAGTATTCCAAGCGGCAATAGATCAGAAATCTAATCAATATGCGAGAATTCATGCCATCGTAGGCTTCAGCCAATTGGCAAGAATGGAGAAAATGGACTACGCAGATGCTTTGATTCCTTTACTGAAAGACAACGATCCTGAAATCAGAGCTCAGGCTGCTAAGTGGCTTGGAGATATAAAATATGAGAAAGCCGGTGCAGAGCTGATGCCGTTATTGACTGACAGTGAAATCCGGGTTAGATTCTTTGCCTCCGAAGCGTTGGGAAGAATCGCCTACGAACCTGCACTTGATGGTTTGATCGGAGTATTGGAAGCTAATAATGACGAAGACGCATTTTTACGTCATGCAGCAAGTTTAGCCTTGGCAAGAATCAACAAGAAAGAGGCGATTATTGCGCTAGCTTCTTATCCTTCCAATGCGGTTCGTCTTGGAGCTGTCTTGGCACTACGTAGAATGGCAGATCCTGGGATTACAGCATTCTTGGCTGATGAAGATGAGTACATCGTTACAGAGGCTGCCAGAGCGATCAACGATGATTTCTCCATAGAAGATGCACTTCCAGTGTTGGGAGATCTTTTAGTAACTACAAGCTTTGAAAATGAACCATTGATTAGAAGAGCAATCAGTGCAAACCTGAGAGTTGGAACACAGAAGTCAATGGATAATCTTAAGTCCTATATTGCTAAGCCAGGGGTAAATTCCATTTTGAAAGCAGAGGCTATTGCCACCTTGGGTACCTGGGCTAAGCCTTCTGTACTTGATCGTGTAGACGGGAGAAATCGTGGAAGTGTAGAAAGAGAACTTGCTCCAATACAGGAGTCAGTAGAAGCCACCTTGATAGGGGCCTTGAATGATAGAGATGAAGTAATCCGGGAAGCTGGAGTAAAAGCAATCGGAAAATTAAAGATTGCTGATGCTGAATCGAAACTGGTTTCCTTACTTAAAAATGATCAATCTGAAAATGTACGGGTAGCTGCAATATTGGCACTTTCGAATGCTAATCCTGAATCTATTTCAGAACCTATAGAAATAGCTATGAAGGATAATTCTAGAGCAGTACGCGTAGTAGGTTTGGATTTATTGACCAAAACAGACATTTCTCAAGACTTAATGGTGAATTTGCTACAGGACGTAATTCAAAACAGAACAACTGACGAAAAACAGGCGGCACTACTAAGTCTTGGAAATCTTGAAAATTCAGCTGAGCTTCCACTATGGAATACACTCTTGGATGATCTATCCAAAGATAAATTACCAAACGAAGTATTGATCGAATTGGAAGAAGCCATTGATGCTACGAAATCACCTGAATTGAGAACCAAATATGACCAGGTGCAAGAAACGCGTACAAATGGAGATTTGGTGGCACTTTATAGTGGAGCACTCGAAGGTGGTAGTGTAAGAGCTGGGAGGAATATATTTTTCCAAAATCAAACAGCCCAATGTATTCGCTGCCATGGCTACGATGATATGGGAGGAGTGGCTGGTCCACACTTGAATGGTGTGGCTAATAAAGTCACAAAAACAGAACTTCTGGAAGCGTTGATTGATCCAAGTAAGCGATTGGCGCCAGGTTATGGTTTTGTTCAGCTTAAGCTGAAAGATGGAACTGCTGTCAATGGAACCTTAATGGAAGAGCAAAAAGACGGCTTAGTTATAAAAGTAGGAGCTAAGCCTGATACGTTGATCATGAATAGCAATATTGCAGAGCGTACGAATTCACCATCAAGCATGCCTGATATGAAAGCGCTGCTGAGTAAAAGAGAAATTAGAGATTTATTAAGCTTCCTCAATACCATGACTAAGGAATGGGAGTGAGAAATCTGAATTTCAATTAACTTCATACAGGGATCATCACTTTTGTGGTGATCCCTTTTTGTTTCAGGCTCGGAATGCCTTGCTACATAAATCAAGTATTCTGTTGTTTTGAGCTTTTATTTGAAGCTAAAGAGTGAAAGCTTATACTTGGCTTTTCTAAACGATCATGAATTACCTAGGTAAATACTGAGGCAAATGACAAGTCCAATTTCACTAAGCTCTACTCGGATACTTCCCGGATTTTTTAAGTGGGCTTGGTACACTTGCGGAAAATAAGATCAAAGATGTATAACAAGAGCTCTATCATCCCGCAATTTCCCTTTTAGAACTATTGGTCTTTTGCAGTTCGTGAGATAAAACAAAAAGAGCTATCCCGGTTTTGGGATAGCTCCATGTTAGATTTGGTTGTGCAATTGGTTAATTCAAGAACTCATCAAATGTCAAACTTACAAAATACATCGTTCCCACAGTTGGGTTACCCCAAGCTTGGGTGTAGCCATTGCTGAATAAGTTAGAGCCACCTACTTTCAAAATTGACTTGATGCTTTTCAATTTGTAGCTCACTTGAGCATCGAAAGTACCGTAGGCAGGAATTATCCCTAATTGTCGGGTGGAAACAGCTGGATTTACAAAAGAGGATTGCCATGCGAATTCCCCTTGCCATCTGTATGCTACCGCAAAGCCAAGATTATCTATAACTTCTCTATTTGCGAAATTCAAGACATAACGATACTCAGGAGTATTGAAACTAGGCTGGAAACCTGTCTCTGCTAACTCATCCAAGTTGGAGAGTGTATTGAAAGAAACATTTCCTCCGATAGTATATCCTTTTGGAAGTCTGTAATCCAAACTAGCGGCCCAGCCCCAAGATTTGATAATCTCAGTTCTGTTTACAGGCATGGAATAAACTTTTCTGCCTCCAGGACCAACACCAATTAGATTTAAGCCTGTTAAAGGATTGGGACCAGCTAGGCCGGTATCCGATGCATCTTGAACTAATACTTGGCTACCATTGAAATTTTCAAATCTATTGAAATATGCGTAAGCATCAACCAACAGATTTTGTCCCCAAATTCCTTTGTAACCTACTTCAAAAGATTTCACCCGCTCAGGCTTGAATTCTTTGACTTCGTAGGGCTGCAGTTGACTAATATTTGCTCCTGCGGCATTCACAGGAACTAGTTGAGCTGCAATTCCAGGCACTAGAGTTGGTACAAGTGCTGCGATAGCTGCAGGAGCTTCGCTTGGAGGTATATTTCCAGCTTGAACCTCTCCAGTTACATAAATAGTAGCTTGTTCGATTGCTATGGTGGTAGCTTGCTGAATACTCTGTTGATACACTGGAGAGTCAGGTTGTGTATCAGCAGCGACTGCACCACCATAGCTAGTTACATTAGCAAGAGTATAACCAGGATTTGCATTCAAATTATAGCGATCTGCAAAGAATGGCAATCCTCCAATCAGTCGGGCTTGTGGTGTATTTAGATCAATGTACTGATCCTGGTTAGTTGGAATCCGGAAGCCAGTCTGGTAGGAAGCTCTGAAGTTGTGGTTTCCTTCTGTAAATACCCCAGATAAACGAGGAGACCATTGTCCTTCAAAGTTCTCGTTTTTATCATAACGAGCGGATGCCGTCAGTTTGAATTTATTGTTGAACAGTTTTTTCGAACCTTGTACATACCCTCCATATTCTTGGATATTGAACTCATTTCCGCTTTCGTCCAAGGCAAATATTGTCCCATTTGAATTCAAGTCATAAATTCTATAATTGGCACCTACTACAAACTCAGCAAATTTGATTTGCTCTGAGAAATTGTAAGATCCTTCAAAGTGATACAGATTACTGCTGTCAACAAACTTTGCCCCGACACCATTTTGATCACCTGGAATAGGTCTTGAAGAAACACCATTCAAGGCATTTTGGAATTCAGAAGTTCCAGGCATATACCTTCCCTGATCTGCAAAAGCCCTAGCAGCTAAGTGAGCCTGATTTGCTGGAAGACCCCCTCCAATAGCTTGTGCATAAGCCCCTACGTATTCTGGAAACCACTGGGTGCTTGCTTTCCAAGCTTCATTGATGCCTTGTGCAGCAGTACCTACTGCAAATGCATCACCAGATCTTTCTTGGGTAGTATAGGCTCTGAGGTACCAATTTGACGCTCTCAATTCAGCTTTGTATTGTCCCATCATAAAATCTTTTAGGGAATATCTGTCTGCTCCGGTGTAAACGGTAGTTCCAAATCCAAGATTACCTTGAAGGACAGCTTCAACATTATCGTTGATTCTATAATGAAGTGCCGCGTTTAATTTTACCGACTTGGTGCCATAATCAGCTATATCTCTCTCCATATAGCCAGTTCTAGAAACCGCCATGCTTGGAATTAAGGGAAGTGCTGCTTCTGGCAGAACCCCGGCATTTACCATAGATTGCGCTACAGCTAACATATTCACGTTGGTTTCATCTCCGTACATATTCACTCCATTATAAGCGGGGTTATTTGAGGTAGTTCCAGTTTGAAGAGTAGAGCCATTTAAAAGAGATTGATCCCGGAAATCATTTGCCTGCCAATCATCTGCTGTTAGATATTCGAAATTCACCTTGAAGGCAAACTTGTCACTTATAGCTTTGGCATATCTAGCGCTGAAATTATAGAAACCAGTAGATGCTTTAGATCTACCACTTTCATCCATGATGCCTGTTTTTACGCTTGCGGATAGTCCTTGGTACAGAAATGGACTTTTTGAATTCATCAGCAAAATACCATTGATGGCATTCGGACCATAGAGTGCTGAGGAAGCGCCTGGTAATAATTCTACACTTTCTAGATCGAGCTCTGAGATACCTACTATATTTCCTACAGAGAAATTCAATCCGGGAGCTTGATTGTCCATTCCATCGATTAGCTGAACTGTTCTTACGTTTCCGTTAGCATTAAATCCACGCGTATTAAAGGATTTGAATAGGAGGGATTGTGTACTCATTTCTACACCTTTCATGTTATTTATCGCATCATAGAAACTTGCTTGAGGAGCATCGCGAATAGCGATAATATCCATTTTTTCTACTGATACAGGAGATTGAAGCACACTTTCTTCTACTCTTGATGCAGATACAACGACCTCTTGACCCAGAATGGCGGATTCTACAAGTTGTATATCCAGTGAAGATTGTCCACTTGTTATCTCCACTTCTTGGGTATTGTAACCCACCATTGAAAATACTAGCGTTAATGGTGGCTCCTGATTAACATTTAAAGAGTACTTACCAGTGAGATCGGATATTGTTCCGACTACCTTTCCTTTCACCAAAATATTGACGCCAACTAGGGTCTCTTTGGTTTCTGCATCGGTTACTGTGCCAGAAATGGTTGTCTGGCTAAAAACCTTGCTTGCCGTTAGGGAAACCAGGAGCGTTAGTAAGAACACTGAGGTCCTGATTTTTGATGTAAAATTGCTCATAGGCTATTTTAGTTAATATTAGGGTTTATTGAATTTAGGGCGAAAATTCATTAAGTAATAGGCGAAAATTAGCCTAAAAAATGAATAATTGATATTTTATATTCAAAATTTAATATAAGTCAAAGTGCTTTAAATATTGGTTTAGTTGGAAACTGAGGCATTCACTTGAAAATCAAAAAATATTTGATGACTTTATTGATAATCCATAAGCTAGCCACCTGTTTTGTTGACAATTCGAAAAACTATGTTTTTTTTCGATCAAATAGATTAACACCAAAAAAGCCCAGCAATTGCCGGGCTTTTCCAAGATATTTATAAGGCAATTAGCCTGCTTTGTTTTCTTCATTCACATGTTTTACCAAACGATCGCATAGCTCTTTGATCTCTTCAGACATATATTCGTCAGCGGTGCTATTTAAGATTGTTTGAGCCATTCCACCTAAGATGTCAATATAAAAACGCTTCATCTCTACTACCGACATTTCTTCTGTCCATAGATCGATTCGAAGTGTACTATGATTCTGATTGTCCCAAACGTTTAGACTAATGCTTTTAGTATCTTCAAGACCAGCACTTTCTTTATCTGATGCGTCCCATTTGATTGTTTTAGGAAAGCTATTTTCATCTAAATCGACCTGGAATTTAATCTCTGAGTTTTTCATGTGTTATAATTGATTTCTATTGGTCAAATAATCTCGCAGGGTTTATTATCATCCCTCTGTCTGTCGCCTGTGACATGCTCGATTTCATGCGTTGTAATTTGATCCCTATGGAACCCTGTGTTGATTTTGCAAAATTAATCAGGTTAACTTCACGAGCATTGCCTGAGTTCATTTTTGCCTGATTTTATTCAAAAATCATCTCAGGAATTTCACCTTCTATGATCAGCTTACCAGCAGTCTTGGATTTGATTTCTTCTACCGAAACTCCGGGAGCTCTTTCTCTAAGGATAAATCCACCATTCGGGGATATTTCCAGAACAGCTAGATCAGTGACTATTTTCTTTACACAACGGATTCCCGTGATAGGAAGTGAGCATTCTGGAAGAAGTTTTGATTCCCCTGATCGAGAGCAATGTTGCATAGCGACAATTATATTATCAGCAGAAGCTACGAGGTCCATGGCACCACCCATTCCTTTGACCATCTTACCGGGGATTTTCCAGTTTGATATGTCTCCATTTTCCGAAACTTCCATCGCACCTAGGATAGTCAAATGCACATGTCCGCCCCGAATCATAGCGAAGGATTCTGCGGAATTGAAAAGTGCTGAGCCTTTTGCCATTGTCACAGTTTGCTTTCCGGCATTGATCAGATCCGGGTCAATTTGATCTTCGGTGGGGAAGGGGCCAATTCCCAGCAATCCGTTTTCCGATTGGAGCACAACCTCCAAATCATCAGGAATGTAATTGGCAACTAAAGTGGGAATCCCTATTCCTAAATTTATGTATTGGCCATTCTTTACCTCTTTGGCTATTCTCTGGGCTATTTGATCTTTTGTAAGCATTTTGGGTTTGGTTTTGAAGTCAATAAGAAAAAGACGAGAAGGAGAACCGAAATTGTCTACCTATTTAGATACTGTTCTTTGCTCTATTCTCTTTTCGTAGTCTTTTCCTTGGAAAATACGCTGTACATAAATTCCGGGTGTGTGAATTTCGTTTGGGTTGAGTTCACCTGCCTGTACCAATTCTTCTACTTCAGCTATGCAGATCTTACCAGCAGCAGCCATCATAGGATTGAAATTCCTTGCTGTTCCCTTGAAAATCAAATTGCCGGCAGTATCACCTTTCCATGCTTTTACGATAGAGAAATCAGCTTTAAGCCAGCTCTCCAGAAGATACATTTTCCCATCAAATTCCCTTGATTCTTTTCCCTCAGCTACTTCTGTACCGACTCCGGCAGGAGTGAAGAAAGCGGGGATTCCAGCTCCACCTGCGCGAACTCGCTCTGCAAGCGTTCCCTGTGGAATCAAATCCACCTCAAGTTCTCCGCTCAATAATTGTCTTTCAAACTCTGCGTTTTCTCCCACATAGCTAGAAATCATCTTCTTGACCATTCGCTTTTTCAGTAATAGACCAATACCGAAATCATCTACGCCGGCATTGTTTGATACGATAGTCAAGCCAGAAATATCCCTTTCTAGGAGAGCGGAAATGCAATTCTCGGGAATGCCGGTCAAACCAAAGCCTCCCATCATTAGCATGCAGTTGCTGGGAATATCTGCTACTGCTTCACGGGCATTATTTACTGTTTTGTTGATCATATATTTTGGGTTTATAGCAAGTTTTTGGCATTCTTCTGGTCAATAAAAAGTTGTTCTTTCAAGGCTTCCAAACCATCAAATTTTCTCTCTTCACGAAGGAATGCTTTAATATAAATAGTGATCTGTTTATCATACAAATCTCCTTGGAAATCAAATAAATTGGCCTCTACTGTCTTTTGGGTTCCATTGACGGTTGGTCGATTTCCAATGTTCAGCATGGCTTTGTACAGTGCACCATTCACCAAAGCCTCTACTGCGTAAACGCCATCTTTGGGGATAAGTTTGTAATCATTGGGGATATGGATATTGGCAGTTGGGAATCCGATGGATCGACCGATCTGCTGTCCTTTGATCACCAGACCATTCAGTTCATAAGGTCTTCCAAGATAATTAATGGCAGTGGCTATATCGCTGTTTTCAAGTGCATGACGGATTTTTGTACTGGATACGCCAATATCTTCCACGTCCTGTCTGGAAATTTCCTCCAAGTCAAACCCATATTCTTCATGGTGTGCTTGCAGGTATTCAAAACTTCCTTCACGATTTTTCCCAAACCGATGATCATAGCCTATGACCAGTTTTTTGGTTTGTATTGTATCTACCAATACTGACTCAATAAATTCCTTGGAAGAAAGTTGGGAAAATTCTTTGGTGAAGGGGATCGTGATCAAATGGTCAATACCAAATTGCCGAAGTAGCTTAGCCTTTTCTTCAAAAGTGCTCAAAAGTCTCAGGTTATGCTCATCTGGGTATAACACCAACCTGGGATGAGGCCAAAAAGTAATAAGAACTGTCTCACCAATTATGGAGCGAGCTAATTCTCGAATGCGATGAAGGATTTTCTGATGCCCGAGATGCACTCCATCAAATGTCCCACTTGTGACCACTGCATTGGAGAGTTTAGGGAAATCACTTAGGCCTTCATAGATTTTCATTTGTTCTTGCTTTGATTTCTTCTACCAAAGGTAAAAGCTCATGTGCTGCTGAGAGTTTGAAATTACCAATTCTTGTTCTGCAAAGCGAACTCATGTAAGCTCCCACATTCAATTTCTCGCCAAGGTCTCTCGCCAAACTTCGGATATAAGTGCCTTTAGAGCAAACGATTCTAAACTCGACAGTTGGGTTTTCAAACTTGGTAATCTCAAATTCACTCACCGTGACAGGCCGTGGATCCATTTTTACTTCTTTGCCTTTTCTGGCAGATTCATAGACCCGTTTTCCATCAACTTTGATTGCAGAGTGCATAGGAGGAACTTGCATAATATCACCTGTAAGTTCAGCTACAGCAGCTCGTACTTGCTCTAGCGAAATATGTGAGGGGTCAGAAACAGGCACAATGGGTTGTTCTAAATCAAAAGAATCCGTGGTGGATCCTAAAACGAAGGTGCCAGTATATTCCTTTTCTTGCCCCATAAAAGAATCAATTTGCTTGGTCATTTTTCCGGCGCAAACAATCAACAATCCTGTAGCCAAAGGATCAAGCGTTCCGGCATGTCCTACTTTTTTGATCCGCAGTGCATTTCGGACTTTTTTTACCACATCAAAAGATGTCCATTCAAGTGGTTTGTTGATCAAAAATACTTCTCCGTAAGGTTCTTGCATTCTATAAATATAATCCTGCTACTATAGCAATCACGCCAACTACAAAGCAGTAAATTGAAAAATAACTGAGTTTACTGCTTCTTACAAGTTTGATCATCCAGGTACATGCAGCTATGCCAGCTATGAAAGCAGCAATAAATCCTGCACTAAGGTATCCGATTCCTTCTGTCTCCAATGAAAGACCTCCATCTAAAATATCTTTGGCTATTTTTCCCAAGATTAACGGAACGACCATCAAAAATGAAAACCTCGCAGCCTTCGCCTTATCTATCCCCAGGAGAACAGATGTGGAGATCGTAGCTCCAGACCGGGAAATACCAGGAAGAATCGCAATTGCCTGCGCTATGCCGATGAGCAGTGCCTGTCCGAAAGTCACTGGCTGGTTAGTAAATTTGGCTTTATCAGCCAAATAGAGTAGGACGGCTGTCAAAATGAGCATACAGCCCACAAAAACAATCTGTCCGTCGAATAGTGTTTCTAATTCCTCTTGGAATACAACTCCTACAATCGCAGCAGGGAACATGGAGAGGACTATTTTAGCTACAAATTGTGTCTCATTATTCCATTTGAATTTGAATAATCCTATGAAGATTTCTGCAATATCCTTTCTGAATACAATAATAGTGCTTAAGGCTGTGGCAAAGTGAACTACAACCGTAAACATTAGACCTTCTGCAGGCATTTTACTTTCTCCTAAAATTGCCTTTCCAAGTTCAAGATGACCGCTGGAGGAAACCGGCAAAAATTCTGTTAATCCCTGAATGATCCCAAGGATAATCGCATCAATAATTTCCACGTTTTTTTAATTGCTTTCAGTTTTGGCAAAAATCGCATAGAACTCAAAAATAAATCCAGCCAAGGTCACTATCGGACCGATAGTAAGTCCCAAAACGCCGTTACCGTGCGGTTCACCATCTAAGCCTATGATGATAAAACCTAGTATTATAAGCGCAATGCCAATAAACATCAGCTTGTAGTTTTTGCGGGAAAAAGGGAAAGAAGATTTGCTCATTATTAATAGAGTTCGTCCAAAGACATATTTAAATACTTATTTACTGCTCGCAAGGTACTGAGTACAGAGAGAATTCCGCCCACTGTAATCAAAATACCGAAGAGAGCTAATAACAATTGTTGATTTTGAAGCATTGCGAATCCTTCAATATTCGCCTGAGTATATTTCACCAAAGCGAATAGAATCACTGATGCAAAAGCACCTGCCATCATTCCAAATAAGAATGCTCTGGACAGAAATGGTTTTCTGATAAATCCTCTGGTAGCACCGACCAGCTGCATAGAACGGATCAAAAAACGCTGAGAGAACAAGGCCAGACGTATGGTATTATTGATCAACATGACTACGGTAATGATCAAAATCAAAATAAACCCGCCTAAGACTAAACTTACTTTGAGTAAATTCTTGTTGATTGAATCCACCAAATCGGTCATGTAAGAAACTTCAAATACCCCTGGAATTGCCTGGATTTCAGCTACAATAGCTTCTAATTGCTCTGAAGTCTGAAACTCTTCCGCGATTGTCAACACAAAACTGTCGCGAAGTGGATTGTCTTCCAGGAATTTAGTGAAGTCTTCTCCTGTACTTTCTATAAAAGTAGAAGCTGCTTCCTCATCTGATACAAACTTTAGATTCAGCGTATCTCCTTTTTGAAGGATAAAAGATCGCTTGGAAAGGTTGTCATGAATCGCATCAAGGTCTTTTTGTCCCAAGTTTTTTTCCAAGAATACCTGTACCTCGATATTCTCACGGATCATACTTGTCAGTGTTTTTGCCTGGATCAAGATCACTCCGAAAAGACCTACTATAAAAAGTGATAGGGTAGTGCTGAAGAGAACACTTCCGAATTTGAAGTGCCCTAGTGTCTTTTTCTTTCGTGGATAGTTGGCCATATATTATGATTTCTGCTCAAAAGTAACTTTCCCCAAGGATATTGCCAATCTATTCTTGATAAAGGATTTTAATGACTTTTTCTCCACTAATTCCATAAATGTGATCTTGTGCCTTACGCTTGACTAAAGAAAGACCTGTAAATCTACCAAATGCCGGAAGTATCAGTTGATTCTCGCTTTGATGAAAACATGATATTCTTATAGATTGCCTGCCTTTGCCATACAGGCGAACTCCGGGATGTATATGTCCACAGATATTCAATTTTCCTTCAGGAATATGCTTAGCTGGCTCATGAGTGAGAAATAAATTCCCCATTTCGACTGGATTTTCATGAATTTGAAATAATGATTGACGATAAGCCAAGGGAGGCAGTACATCATGATTTCCTTTAACCAGATGAAATCGGACATGATTAAAGTCTGACAAGAATGCGTTCAATGATTCCCATTGTTCATTCCAATCGCTATGAAATAAGTCACCTAAAATGTAAAAATCAGTTGGAGAATATTTTTTTATTAGTGCTGTAAGTGTCTCTAAATCATGTTTATGAATAGGTTCTGGTATGGGAATTCCTGATTTTCGGAAATGTGCGGCTTTCCCAAAATGCAAGTCAGCAATAAATAAAGTTGAGCTTTCAGCAATCCAAATTGCTTTCTCAGGTAGCAACTGAATGATAGTACCAGAAAACGTAATACTAGAATACATTAATAATTAGGTATGGTTTTAGGACGTTATTGGGTAAAATCAAATCTAGCCTAATTTAAATTTTACTAAACTGATTTTTTATGAAAACTTGTCAATTTGCTTCGATATGCATTTTCTTGATACTAGTAGGAAGTGAAAGTGCGCTTGCCCAATCCAAATCAAAAATCAAAGGTGTGTGGTGGAATACAGAGAAAACCGCCCAGATAGAAATCATGGAAAATGATTCTCAAATGATTGGCAAAATCATTTGGCTTATGCAAGATGAAGATACTTCGGAGGTATATACCGATGGTTTAAATGAAGAACTAGTTCTAAGGGACCGTCCGCTGATGGGGCTCACTATTTTAGAAGGGTTAAGGTATAAGGATGGGATTTGGGGCGACGGCAAAATTTACGACCCGAAATCTGGCAAAAGTTATAATTGCGAATTACAACTTAAAAAGAAAGACATTCTTGAGATCAAAGGTTTTTTAGGCGATTCGTGGGTGAGTCGAACTGTGGAATGGAATAGGGTAAAAAAATAAGGAAGAAATTTCTGCCTTATTTTTTTACCAATGTATTTTATTAACGTTTAGTGCTTTTGCTGTAGGTAAAATGATTTCAAAATATAGGAAAGCTGCTCAAATTCAATCAAGAAAGCATCGTGTCCAGCTGAAGAAGTGATTTCCTTGTAAGTCCCTTTTTTCGCTTTTTGGCTGATATACTGAGATTCTTCTGGGAGAAAGAGTAAATCAGAATCCACACCAATTGCCAACACATTTGCTTCGATTTTACTTAAGGCAATATCCAATCCACCACGATTTCTTCCAAGATCATGGGAATCCATCGTTTTGCTGAGTGTCCAATAGGAGAGTGCATTAAATCTACTCGCTAATTTTTGACCCTGATAGCGCAGATAGGAGGAGGCACGATAATCATCCATTTTACCATCAGTATCCACCTGCTTAGATTTAAGATCCAATGGGTGTCTATAGGTTAGCATTGCTATGGCACGTGCTGTTTCCAACCCCTTTTTTCCTGCCAATTCATGGCATTCACCCCAAGTGCAATCAGACTCTATAGCCATTCTTTGAGTTTCATTGAAGCCAATAACCCAAGGAGTGCTTTTAGCTGTGGAGGCTAAAATAATTGCATTTTTAAGCTTAGTGCCCAGCAGGTACGCCCATTCCAGTCCAACTTGCCCTCCCAGAGAACCACCGATCAAGCTATGGATACTGTCTAGTTGTAAATGAACCCTCAATCGCTCTAGTCCTACGGCCATATCCCTGCTGGTCATCTGAGGAAAATCGTAATAATATGGCTTTCCGGTACTAGGATTTTCACTAAACGGCTGCGTAGAACCATAACATGATCCCAGCAGATTTGCACAGATGATGAAATGATTAGCAGGATCGAAGAATTTATCTTCGCCTATCAGACCATTCCACCATTCTGATGCATTAGAATCGCCGGTAAGCGCATGAATAACCCAGACCACATTGGATTTATCCGAATTGAGTTGCCCATAGGTGGTATAGGCAATATCAATTTCAGAAAGAATTTCTCCAGATTCCAGATGCAAAGGTGTACTAGAATGAAATGTTTCCTGGGACATAGTAATCGTAGCGTATTGACTTTTAAGGTTCATTTATAGAATTAGATTTTATCGAATGCTTGTTGCAAATCTGACTTGATATCTTCGATGTGTTCGATACCACATGAAATTCTCAGTTGAGTAGGAGTGACACCGGCCGCAAGTTGTTCAGCATCTGAAAGCTGCTGGTGGGTAGTAGCTGCTGGTTGGATGATTAGTGTTTTAGCATCGCCTACATTGGCTAAGTGAGAAATCAACTCCAGGTTATTGATCAAAGTTGAAGCTTGTTCTTTATCTCCTTTCAGTTCAAAGCTCAAAACTCCTCCAAATCCATTTCTCAAGTATTTTTTAGCCAACTCATGGTATGGAGATGATTCCAATCCTGGGTAATTTACTTTCTGTACCGAAGGATGAGCTTCTAGCCACTGTGCTAAGGCTAATGTGTTTTCCACTGTTTTTTGCACTCTTAGTGAAAGTGTTTCTATTCCTTGTAATAAGAGAAAAGAATTGAATGGGCTGATAGCAGGTCCAAAATCACGAAGTCCTTCTACTCGCGCGCGTATTGCAAAGGCAATATTGGGCAGTCCTAGTGGATTATTTTCTCCGAATACCTCCCAGAAATTCAAGCCATGATATCCCTCTGAAGGCTCTGAGAACTGTTTGAATTTACCATTGCCCCAGTTGAAGTTACCTCCATCTACTATTATACCTCCAATGGAATTACCATGTCCACCAATCCATTTGGTAGCTGAGGAAGTGACAATATTTGCTCCATGGGCGATAGGCTGGCATAAATATCCAGCGGCTCCAAAGGTATTATCTACTATCAATGGGATATCATGCTTCTTGGCTACAGCTGCAATAGCTTCGAAATCAGGAACATTGAATTCAGGGTTTCCTATTGTCTCAAGATAGATTGCCTTAGTTTTCTCATCGATGAGTGCTTCGAAATCTTCAGGACCTTTTCCTTTGGCAAATCTAGCTTCGATGCCTATTCTTTTAAATGAAACTTTAAATTGATTGAAAGTTCCTCCGTATAGAAATGGACTAGACACGAAATTATCTCCCACTTCCATGATGTTGTTCAATGCTAGAAATTGAGCTGCTTGGCCTGAGCTGGTAGCAACAGCTGCCACACCGCCTTCCAGTGCTGCTATTCTTTTCTCAAATACATCCGTGGTGGGATTCATGATTCGGGTGTATATATTCCCGAATTCCTTTAAGCCAAAAAGATTTGCTCCATGCTCTGCAGAATTGAATACGTAGGAAGTAGTTTGATAGATAGGAACTGCGCGAGAGTTAGTGGCTGGATCTGGTTCTTGGCCAGCATGAACTTGCAGTGTGTCGAAGTGAAGGGTTTTTGACATGATTTTTTTGGATTTATGGTTTGAAAAATAGTGAACATTAAAAAGCCTATAACGAATTATTCGAAATAGGCAGAAATAGAATCAGCACGGGAATAAAGCATGATGCTTTACTAACGATAGTATTGAAATAGAAGTTTGTAAGGTGTGTCCTGAGTGCATTTTAATATGAACTTATAGTTCCAAAGGAGAATATCTCTTTTGGCAGGAATTGGCACCTTGGACTTTCCAGGTTGCCAGAGGGTCTATGAGCCTGTCTCTCGCCTCTTCTTTATAAATCCGAGCACTTAAAAGTGAAAGGATGATGCAAATAAAGGGTCAGCGAGTTGAAAATCAAAATATATTTTCACTCGCTGACCTGAAAAACTTGAATTATTTATCTAATTCTTCCTGATCGAACCTGAAAATAGGATTGATATTGTTAAAATCAGGATCAATATTTACCAATTCTTTGATCAATCCATCATTTAGCCCATAAGCCCATCCATGAATTTTGGGCGCCGATCTATCTCTCCATGCTTTTTGAATGATCGATGTTTTTATTAGATCTTGGCATTGTTCGATTACATTGAATTCTACCAGAGCATTTACTTTCTCATCATGATTTTCGATTGAATCAATCTCTTTTTGGTATTGCTTATATACCTCTTTGATATTGAGAAGCCATTTGTTGATGATACCAAAGCTCTTGTTACTTAGTGCAGCTTCTATTCCGCCACAGCCATAATGACCACATACGATGACATGCTCTACTTTAAGTACTGCTACAGCATATTCTAAAACACTAAGCAAATTGAGATCAGTATGAACTACCATATTTGCTATGTTTCTATGTACAAAAATTTCTCCCGGGTCCGTCCCTGTAATCTGATTTGCAGGAACTCTACTGTCAGAACAACCTATCCAAAGAAATTTAGGGGACTGCTGCTTGGCTAATCTTTCAAAAAATTTCCCATCGGTCAGTTTTTGATCGGATGACCAAGCTTTATTCTGTATTAACAATTTCTCGTAAGGTTTCATATGTTTTCGTGGGTTTGATGCTGATATCCATCTACTTTAATTGTAATATTTCTGTCTGAACAGGAAGCTATAAAGTCATTTAATACTTCCTGAATGTCGTGATCAATAAATTGTGCTCTTTGAGCATTAATTATCACTTTACTATCTGATGGAATTTTAGATAGATTTTTCATTAATATCGCCTTATTTAAAAAAGAGACATCTTTTTGAAGTTTTAAAAGGTAGTTTCCGTTCAATTCAGTCAACGTTACTGCGCGAACGAAATTAGTTTTTACAACAAAGAATAATCCGAATACCATTCCAATACCTATACCCACCAAAAGATCAGTGAATAGGATGGCAACTACAGTGACAATAAAAGGAATAAATTGATCCCATCCATTTTTGTAAATATTTATGAAAATGCTTGGCTTAGCAAGTTTGTATCCCACTAAAAACAATACTGCAGCAAGACAACTGAGCGGAATCATATTTAAAATATTGGGAATACTCAATACTAAAATCATCAATAATATTCCATGAAGGATGGCAGACATTTTGGTTTTAGCGCCTGAAGCAACGTTGGCTGAACTTCTCACGATCACAGCAGTCACGGGGAGTCCTCCAATTAGCCCAGAGATAGAATTGCCTATGCCTTGAGCCACTAATTCTTTACTTGGCGGAGTAGTCCTTTTCATTGGGTCGAGTTTGTCTGCCGCGTCAATACTCAATAGAGTCTCAAGGCTTCCGATGATCGCAATGGTAGCCGCTACAATCCAAAAAGTACTTTCGCCAATCATGGAGAAATCTGGAAAAGTCAGCAAATCACCTAATTGTCCAAAATTATCCAAAACTGGAATACTTACTAAGTGATCTCCTGTAAGCTGCCATTCAGGCTTCCAAATTCCATAAAGAAAATTGATTAATATCCCAGATAAAACAGCCCATAAAGCGCCAGGAACGACTCCTAGAATCTTATGATTTTTAATTTTTGGCCTTTCAAAAAGTATCAAAATACCCATTGCAATCACCACAATTGGTATCGCACCTATGCTATGATATTTGATTGCATACCAAATTTCAGAAAATGTATTATGATCATCAGTCTGCATAAATGCCTGATCACCCATCAAGTCAACATCGTAGCCCAGGGCATGTGGGATTTGCTTTAAGATTAGAATCAAGCCGATTGCAGTAAGCATTCCCTTAATGACAGCATGTGGAAAGTAATATCCAATTACACCAGCTTTAGAAATCCCCAAAGCCAACTGGATCAAACCAGCTACAACAAGGGTAGCTAGAAAAAGGGGAAAAGTCCCCATACTGCTAATAGAATCGAGTACAATTACTGTCAATCCCGCTGCCGGACCACTAACACTTACATGTGATCCAGATAGGGCCCCAACGATTATTCCTCCAACAATTCCCGCAATTAGGCCCGACATTGGAGGTGCACCACTTGCAATTGCAATTCCCAAACAAAGTGGTAATGCCACTAAGAAAACCACAAGACTGGCTTTCACATCATATTTGAGATTGCTTCCAAAAAGGGTATTCATTATAAAGATAGGGTTTTAATGAAGATGAAAATTTTCTTCTATTTTGGTGTAAAAATAGATTATCGCATGGGATTTTTATAGCTACTCATGTAAAACATGCTAAATGTGTAATTTTAAAAGATCTTTGAAGGATTGGTCTACGTCGTTAAAATTAAATTGTTGGATTGCATTCTTCATTTTAAGATTAATTTCCATAAGGTTCAGGTTTCCAATACTTCCTTCGTGTGAATGGTTTAGTTTACTTTGATCCGGCGCAAAATTGTCTGATTCTATATCCATCCCAACCTGCTTGTATGCATCCCTAAATGGAGTCCCTTTTAACACCAAGTCATTAACGACCTCAACTGAAAATAGATGCTTGTAAAAAGGGTCTGTCAAAATGTTTTCTTTCACCATGATAGATTTGAGCATAAAAGCACTCATACTAAGACAAGATTTTAGGCTTTCTAAAGCGGGAAAAATCTCCTCCTTAAGTAATTGCAAATCTCTATGATAACCCGTAGTGGTGTTTGTCAAAATCATTGAGACAGCATTTGGTACCGCTTGAATTTGATTGGTTTTTGCTCTGATCAATTCAAATACATCAGGATTCTTTTTATGCGGCATGATACTGCTTCCTGTAGTCAAATCATCTGGAAACTTAATAAATGCAAAGTGTTGATTCATAAAAATACACACATCGGACGCCAGACGATTTAGTGTACCCGCCATGCCTGCCAAGGCAAATGATAATGTACGCTCAGTTTTTCCTCGACTGTTTTGCGCATTTAGCACATTGTGATGAAGATCAGCAAAACCAAGAAGACTGGTAGTCAATGTCCTGTTTAAAGGAAAACTAGAGCCATATCCAGCAGCAGAACCCAGCGGGTTTTTGTTGGCTAAGTCGAACGCTGCCTTTAGCATGCCCATATCTTCACTTATGCCTTCTGCAAAAGAACTAAACCAAAGCCCGAATGATGAAGGCATGGCGAGTTGTGTATGCGTATAACCTGGCATCAAATCACCTTTATGTTTATCAGCCAGTTCTATTAATAGTT
The DNA here is from genome assembly GCF_035156405.1 of Algoriphagus aurantiacus. Classification (NCBI taxonomy): domain Bacteria; kingdom Pseudomonadati; phylum Bacteroidota; class Cytophagia; order Cytophagales; family Cyclobacteriaceae; genus Algoriphagus; species Algoriphagus aurantiacus. Next base: position 123,678 of record NZ_JAXRUT010000006.1, read on the forward strand.
CGAAAAGTGCTGAACTTTCTTCCACCAATTCACGGATAGCAGCTCGATAGTATAGTTTCAAGTCAACCAAAACTTGATCGTTTCTGCTTCTACCGCTATGAAGCTTCTTACCTACATCGCCAAACCGTTCGGTCAACAAAAACTCAACCTGGGAATGGACATCTTCCACTCCATCAGCAATCTCAAATTTTCCTTCCTGGATTTCAGAATAGATATCTTTTAGTCCACGCTGAAGAATTTCATTTTCCTCAATTGTCAAAAGACCAATCGTAGATAGCATCTGCGCATGAGCCATAGAACCAAGCACATCAAAAGGTGCCAAAAGTATATCAAATTCAGGATCTCGGCCTATAGTAAAGGTTTCCACTTCCTTTTTGCTGCCTGTTTCTTTTTGCCAAAGTTTCATTTCTAATTAGTTTGAGTGAGCATATCAGCGTAGGTTTCAAGAATCTTGATATAGCCTACTATGCCTTTCTGAATTTCGTTCAAGTAAATAAATTCATCTGCAGAATGTGACCTAGCTGAGTCTCCAGGGCCAATTTTTATAGATGGGTAGGGGATCAAAGCTTGATCTGAAAGTGTAGGACTTCCGTAAGTTTTGAGTCCAAGTAGCTCGCCGACTTTCAGAATTAAATGGTCTGCTGGTACATGTGATGATTGCAGTCTCAATGAACGGGGAATTAATTCAGCATTGAGAGAGCTTTTCAATTCTTCAAGTGCTTCTTCCAATGAATATGCATCGGTAACCCGGACATCCAACACAAACTCGCAAAGATCTGGAACCACATTATGCTGCTGTCCCGAATGGATAACTGTTGCCGAAACTTTAGTTTTACCTAAGAATTGGGAAGTTTTTTTGAACTCAAAATCTTTGATTTTTTGTAGATCATCTAAAGCTAGATAAATAGCATTTACGCCTTCTTCTCGTGCAGCATGCCCTGCTTTGCCATGTACTTTTGCATCAATCACCATCAGACCTTTTTCGGCAACTGCCAAGTCCATCAAAGTAGGTTCTCCCACGATAGCCAAATCACATGCTGGAAGCTGGTCTATGACGGATGCGATTCCATTCTTACCTGAAATCTCCTCTTCTGCTGAGGCTATCATGATCAGGTTAAAAGGGAGGTACTGACCATAAAAATGAGTAAAGGCTGCAATTAGACTTACTAGCGGTCCTCCGGCATCATTGCTTCCCAAACCAAATAATTTTCCCTCTTCCGTGATTGCAAGAAAAGGATCTTTAGTATTGCCAGCATTAGGTTTGACCGTGTCATGATGGGAATTCAGCCAGATTGTAGGCTTATTTTTATCAAAAGTAGCAGCGAATGCCCAGATGTTATTTCCTGATTTGTGGACTTCTATTTCTCTTGCAGTGAAAAACTCTTCTAGTATATCTGCAGTATAGTTTTCTTCCTTAGAATAAGACGGGATTTCTATTAACTGAGTAAGAAGTTGTACTGCATCATCATATAAATCCATCGATATTTTCAAATTGTTGAGTTAGTAGAGGTCATATCGGCTTCTCTCGATGGTTGTTCCCGAGAGTTTACCTTTTGCTGCCAGATGAAGGTTTTCTGCCTTTCCGATCCAAACATGGTTTACACCCTTTTCCAATGCTTCGAACGCATTGTCCAATTTTGGGATCATTCCGGAGTGAATTACATTTTCTTTGCGAAGCTCTTCGTAAATATCCTCATTGATGAGAGGAATAATGGAATTTTCATTCTTTTCATCAATCAAAACCCCGCTCTTATTGAAACAGAAATAGAGATTGACCTGATGTTCTTTGGCTAGGCTGGTAGCTAGTGCCGAAGCAATGCTATCTGCATTCGTGTTTAGCAATTGTCCTTTCGCATTATGTGTAATTGCATTTACAACAGGAAGCAATTCACCTGAAAGTAAATGATCAATTAACTTAGTATTAACTTCTTGAATATCACCTACAAATCCATAATCAATTCCTTTCACAGGACGCTTAATAGATCTAATAATATTGCCATCAGCACCACACATGCCTATCGCATTTACTTTCAGCGCTTGAAGTTTAGCTACTATGTTCTTATTGATCAAACCAGCATAGACCATTGTTACCACATCAAGAGTCTCTTGATCTGTGATTCTTCTTCCGTCTACCATCTCGGGCATCACACCAAGCGATTCTCCAAATCGGGAAGCCATAACTCCACCACCATGAACAAGTATTTTGTGTCCAGGGAATTTGGCGAAAAGGGCTAAAAATTCCTCAAGCTTTTCAGGAAAGTCGATGACATTACCACCGATTTTAATTATACTTATTTTCATTGGGCGTAAACTTTATGTATTTCCTAGCAGGTAGCTAATGGCTGCTTGAGCGGCGTAAATTCTATTTTTGGCTTGCTGCTGCACTAAGGAACGCTCACCATCCAAGATCTCATCAGATAACTCTAGATTTCTTCTGACAGGAAGGCAATGCATTACTTTAGCATTTTCGGCATGTTCAAAATGCTTTTCTGTGAGCATCCAAGAGTCATCAGTAGAAATGATTTTGCCATAATCATTAAACGAAGACCAATTTTTAACATACACAAAATCAGCATTTTCTAGTGCTTTACTTTGAGTATATTCTATAGTTGCTCCTTTAGTATATTCTTCATCCAATTCATAACCTTTAGGATGGGTAATTGTGAGATCGTAATCCATTCCCAGCGTCCACTCCGCAAAGGAATTAGCTACTGCATGAGGGATAGCTTTAATATGGGGCCCCCAAGTCAATACAACCTTGGGCTTCTTTTTTCCTGTCCAATTCTCTCTTATCGTTATTTGATCAGCTAGGCTTTGTAGCGGGTGACGGGTGGCAGATTCCAGACTCACGATAGGAACTCCAGAATATTTAACAAATTGAGAAAAGGCAAAATCACTGATGTCTTCCTCTTTATTAGTCAAAGAAGGGAAAGCACGAATTGCAAGAATATCAAAGTAGGATCCAAGTACAGCAGCGGCATCTTTAATGTGCTCTACGGTACCACGATTCATGACTGCGCCATCTTGCATCTCTAGAGCCCAGCCTTCCTTGTCCATATTCAACACAATTGGATCCATCCCCAGGTTCATAGCTGCTAGCTGAGTAGAAACACGTGTCCTAAGAGAAGGATTTAAGAAAACACATCCTAAGCGCTTACCCGCGCCTTTCGCCTTGTCAAGAGCCGGATTTGCTTTATATAAAAGCGCTTGTTCGATCAACTGGTTGCCTAAATCGAATGATTCAAATTTTGTAAAGTGCTGTAGTGGCTGAATAATGTTTGCCATTTGTTAATTGGAAGGGGATTGACTTAAGATTTCTTTTAATGCGGTTAAAAACGAATTTAACTGATTCCACTCGATATTTAAAGGAGGCAAGACTCTTATCGTATTCTTACCTGCTGCGCTTCCGGTAAACATGTGGTATCCTTTGACTAATTCTGAGCGAACGGGTCCAGCATCCCGATCCAAATCAATTCCTATCATCAAACCTATACCGCGAATAGCGGTGATTCCTGAGATGCCTTTCAATTCTTCCAAAAGCTGTTCACCAAGTTTTGTGGCATTTGCCAGAAGGTTTTCTTTTTCAATGATTTCAACCACTGCCAAACCAGCTGCGCAAGCCAAGTGATTTCCACCGAATGTAGTTCCCAGCAAACCATAGGTTGCTTTAAATTCTGGAGAGATCAGGATTCCACCAATTGGAAATCCATTTCCCATGCCTTTTGCCATGCTGATAATATCCGGCTTTAGACCATCGACTAACTGATGCGCAAAGAATTTTCCAGTTCTGCCAAAACCAGACTGAACTTCATCCAAAATCAATTTCGCTTTATATTCCTTAGAAAGAGAAGCTAAGCCCTGAAGGAATTCTGCACTTGGAACCTGAATACCATTCACCCCCTGGATGCCTTCAATGATAATTCCGGCTATTTCATTGGACTTCAGCGTCTCTTCCACTGCATCTAAATCTGCCCATGGAAGAATATGGAAATCCTCACGCGCATTGCATGGAGCAACGATTTTTGGATTGTCTGTTAAAGCTACTGCACCGGATGTTCTTCCATGAAAACTGCCTGAAAAAGCAATGAACCCAGACTTTCCTGTAGCAAAGGAAGCTAGTTTGATTGCATTCTCATTGGCTTCAGCTCCCGAATTACACAGAAACAGCTCGTACTCAGGATAGCCTGATAGCTTGCCTAGTTTCTCTGCATATTCTTTTTGTATAGGGATCTGAACTGAATTAGAGTAGAATGCGATCTGATCGAGCTGATCTTTGATTCGCTTTACATACTGAGGATGTGTGTGACCAATGGAAATTACAGCGTGTCCACCGTATAAGTCTATATATTCTTGTCCATGCTCGTCCCAGAGTTTACAGCCTTCAGCCTTTGCGATGGTAACTGGAATTAGGGGATATACATCAAATAATTTCATAAGGATTTACGAATTACGAAATGAGATTTACGGAGTCTTTTTGGACTTCGTAAATCATTTCTAAGTTGGAGAATGATGAATGAGAAATGATGAATACTGAATATCGAAGTAGCATTCATCAAACCTTGAATCTTGTGCCTAGCTTCTAATATCTCAGAATGCTATACTTTTCAAATTCAAGCCCATCCTCTCCTCAAGTCCAAACGCTAAATTGTAATTCTGAACTGCCTGCCCTGAGGCACCTTTTAATAGGTTGTCAATGGCAGAATAAATCACCAATTGCCCGGCTTCTTTTTGCACATGAACAATCGCTTTATTCGTGTTCACCGCCTGCTTCATGTCGATATCCTGTTCTGAAACGTGTGTAAAGGCAGCATTTTTGTAAAACTCTTGGTATGCATTTACCGCTTCTTCTTGGGTTCCTTCAAAAGGAAAATAAGCTGTAATCCAGATACCTCTCGGGAAATTGCCACGATAGGGAACGAAGAGTATTTCCGAAGAAAATTCAGAATTCAGTTGTTTAAAAGTCTGATTAATCTCCTTTAAATGCTGATGTGTAAATAGCTTATAAACAGATATATTTGAAGATCGATAACTGAAGTGTGAAGTCTCAGCAAGTTTCTTTCCTGCTCCAGTGCTTCCCGTGACCCCAGAAATCTGGATTGTGTCTTTCACCCAGCCTTTCGCGATAGCAGGAAGCAGGGCCAATTGGATCCCAGTTGCAAAACATCCAGGATTCGCAATCTTTTTGGCAGTCTTGATTTTCTCCGAATTAACTTCAGGAAGTCCATAGATAAATCCGTTGGACTCATCCCGGAAGTCAGTTGACAAATCAATCAAAACTGTCTCGGAAGAAAAGGAATGTTGCTCCAAAAACCCCTTGGTCTGACCATGGGGTAAACCAAGAAAAACAGCATCAATTCCTTCCGTTAGTACTTCGTCTGTGAAAATCAAATCACAGTCTCCGATCAGATCAGGATGAACGTCACTAACTTTTTTGCCTTTCTGACTATTGCTATGTACATAGATCAGTTCGCAGGCAGGATGATGAACCAGCAGACGAAGTAATTCGCCTCCAGTATATCCCGCCGCGCCTATGATTGCTGTTTTGATTTTAGTCATTGTCTGAGTTTACCTTGTGGAAAATCGAAGTCTGATTACCCAATATCCGGGTAAAGCCTTTCACATCTTCTGCTGTATAACCCTTGTTCATTTCGCCGTAGCTACCAAACTTATTGGACATCAAATCATGTTCAGAATTGATTCCTAGTAAAGTAAACCGATAGGGTTGAAGTAAAACCCGAACCTGACCACTTACGAAAGTCTGAGTGCTGCCCATGAATTCTTCTAAATTTCTCATCACTGGATCTAGGTAATGTCCCTCGTGTAGGTGATTGCCGTAGAATTCAGCCAACTGATTTTTCCAGAATAGTTGCCACTTGGTAAGCGTGTGCTTCTCCAGCAGTTGATGTCCCTTGATGATGATCAAAGGTGCTGCTGCTTCGAATCCTACACGGCCTTTGATCCCAATGATCGTATCTCCCACGTGAATATCACGGCCGATTCCGTAAGGCGCTGCCATGCTCTGAAGAGACTGAATAGCATCCACCGGGTTATCATAACTTGTTTGATCAATTCCTTTTAGTTCGCCAGCTACAAAAGTCAATTTAACTTCCTTCGGTTGAGTTTTCGTCACCTGAGTAGGCCAGGCATTTTCTGGAAGATATTCGGAGGAAGTAAGTGTTTCTTTTCCGCCTACAGAAGTCCCCCAAATTCCTTTATTGATAGAATAAGCAGCTTTTTCGAAGTTCATAGCTACGCTGTGCTTTTTCAAATACTCGATCTCTTCCGCACGACTCAATTTCAAATCACGAATAGGAGTGATGATTTCGATATCCGGAATGATAGTCTGGAAGATCATATCAAATCGAACCTGATCATTTCCTGCACCAGTAGAACCGTGCGCTACAGCTTTAGCGCCAATAGATTTGGCATATTCAGCAAGCGATTTGGCCTGAAGGATACGCTCTGCAGACACAGATAAAGGATACGTTTGGTTTTTCAATACATTTCCAAATACGAGATACTTGATCACTTCATTGTAATAGGTTTCCATTACATGAAGGATTTTAAATGATGCGACTCCTAATCCTTTTGCTCTCTCTTCTACATCCTTCAATTCTTCTTCGGAAAATCCTCCTGTATTCACTAGAACTGCATGCACTTCATAACCTAGTTCTTTGGAAAGATGCAAGGCACAAAATGTGGTATCCAAGCCTCCACTGTAGGCTAAAACTATTTTTTTCATGTGTTTATATTTTTCTTTCAAAGGTCACATGGAATTTCGCAAAACAAATAAGCATCCCACTGTGAGACATTCTTGGTCATGCTCGATTTCATCGAAATATGGTTTTTGCTTCCAAAAAGGAAGAATTGATTTATAAAAAGATGCTTGAAATGGTGTCCTTAGACTTATTCAATTTAAGCATCACGTATTTCTTTAATCTTACCCAGCGATCAAATAATTTGAGATCTTTTTTGAAGTCATCGCGTAGAGCCAACTCTTGGGTGTGATTTCTTTTCGAGTTTGGATCATAAAGCATCGCTGTGCAAAGGCAGTTTTGCCTGTTTTTGCTCATTAGTATCTCGTAATTGATACAGCTTTGGCAGCCTTTCCAAAACTCGTTGTCATCTGTAAGATCGGAATAGGAGACTGGAATGTATCCAAGTTCAGAGTTGATCTTCATCACCGCAGCTCCCGTAGTCAATCCAAAAATCTTAGAATCAGGATATTTGAGACGACTGAGTTTGAAGACTTCATTCTTAATCTGGCGGGCAAGACCGTATTTTCTGAATTCAGGAGATACAATCAAACCAGAGTTTGCCACGTATTTACCATGCCCCCAAGCCTCAATGTAGCAGAAACCTGCCCATTTACCCTCAGAGGTCAGTGCGATTACAGCCTTGCCTTCTTCCATTTTGGTCTCTACATAGGCAGGGCTGCGCTTGGCTATACCTGTGCCACGAGCTTTTGCGGAATTTTCCATCTCGTCGGTGATCTGTGTGGAGTAAACCTTGTGAGAAGCATTTGCTACAATAATCTGGAAAGAAATGTTATCCATTAGGGATTGCATGTGTTAATTCCGGTGTAATCGGAAAATTTGTAAATAAATCAAAGTGTAAAAGGGCGGGCACGTACTCCACATAGGAATACAATTATTTATCGAAGGGTTAAACCCTATAGAAAAATCTACACGTCCTTAGCGGAGTGAAAAAAGCAATAGCAACAGCCCTCTGAGCTATGGAAGTAGCAGAAATGAAAGATGGCGCTATGTGATTTACTTGTATCATGCGAATTGGGAGACAAAATTCATTCCTTACTAAGGAAAATGCAAGAGATTTGCTAAAAAATTTCAGGTATAACTTGAATTTTTACGGATATCGAAAAGTCAGGCATACTAATTTGTAAAAAATAGACTTTACGGAATATTATTTGGCGGCTAATTAACAAATTGGTAATTGACAACCCTAAATTATATAGCTTATAATCCACACTATCAAAAGCAGAATAGCTATCCAGGTGATCCAAGGGGATCGCTGTGGAAATTCAAATTTACATATAGGACAAATTTTGGCTTTGGTATCTACCTCCATAGCACAGGATGGACATTCTTTAGTTTTCACTGCTTGCTGAACTCTTTTTACTGGATTTCTATTTCACCATAAGTTAAGTAAAGAATCTAGCTATGAAATCGAGCATGACTCAAGCGTCACACAGACAGATGATTATTACCCATGCGAGATTCCATGTGGCCAAGGAAAATCAAATATAAACACATGAAAATAGAAATTTGGTCAGATATAGCATGTCCTTTCTGCTATATCGGAAAAAGAAAAATAGAAAAAGCGATCTCTAAATTTCCTCACAAAAATGAAATTGAGATCGAATGGAAAAGCTTTCAGCTAAATCCTGAGCAGATCACTGAGCCTGATAAGAGTTCGGCAGAATACTTGGCAGAATTGAAAGGATGGACTTTGGAACAAACAAAGGAGATCACCGGCAATGTAGCTAATATGGCTGCTCAGGAAGGTTTGGAATATCATCTTGATAAAACCGTGGTGGCAAACACACGAAAAGCCCATCGACTGCTGCATCTAGCTAAGTCTGCCGGTAAAGGCGATGAGATGAAAGAAAGCTTGCTAAAGGCTTACTTTACAAGTGCTGTCAATATTGATGATGATGCTGTGTTATTAGGTCTGGGAAGAGGAATTGGGTTGGATGATAGTGTGATCAATGAAGTACTGACTTCTGACAAATTCGAAAGCGAGGTAGAGCAAGATATTTACGAAGCCAGGCAGGTGGGTGTGAGAGGTGTTCCATTCTTTGTATTGGATAGGAAGTACGGAATTTCGGGTGCGCAGGCAGATGAAGTTTTTGATCAGACACTAGTGAAAGCATGGGCTGAATTTTCGAAAACCAACCCTACCATAGAAGTAGCCAAGGGTGCTGGGGAAGTCTGTGAAATTGATGGTGACTGTTAATTTGTCACTGCTGAATCAACATGATCATGAACTTATCATCCTCTTTTGTTTTCAGCCTAATAAATCTCAATTCATACCTACTTCCTCTAAAAGAGAAACATTCCTTCTGGATATTAAGTAGTTAGAGAAAAGTACGTCTTAGTATTTTACATTTGCATTCCCCTCAACACACAGTATCAAAAACATCCTAAAAATAAGTGTTCCTATCCTGTTGCTACTTTTTTGTGAGAGCAGGATAACCTATTCTCAAGGTTTTGTAAAAAAATATATCAACAGTCTCATCAATGATACTTCGGATATAAGAAACCCGCAGTTTTTGGTTTATCCCACGGTGGCCTATTCTCCGGAGACTAGCTGGGAAATCGGACTTTCTTCGCTTTATGTGTATTATTCCAAAAGAGACACAACCAACCGCCTTAGTGAGATTAGCGGCTTTACTTTTTTCACTTTGGAAAACCAATATGGACTTTGGTTTGACCACGCATTGTATTCTGATCAGAGTAAGTGGTTTTTCCTTGGGCGATTACGATTCCAGAGTTTCCCCTTGAAATACTATGGAATCGGAATGGATAGCTCACCGGATTACTTGGCTCTGGTGGAAGCTAACCAAATTCTCATCAAAGAGCGGGTACTGCGCAAAGTAAGGAATAATCTTTTTGTGGGAGCTGAATTGGATTTTCAGCGTCTTGGGTCAGTTAATTTTCTCACAGCTCCTGAGACTTCTGATTTTGAACTGCCGATTGGTAGTGAAGGCTCCACCAATTTTGGTGTAGGGGCTGGGATAGTATATGATGACAGGCACAATGTGCTTAACGTACGAAATGGGTTTTTCTCTGAGTTAGGATATCTAAGATACTTCGAAGGGATTAGTGACTATGAATTCAATATGGTGGTCTCAGATACTAGAATTTATATACCAGTGGGGAAGCACAATGTGTTTGCAGCACAGCTTCTGGGGCAGTTTAATACTGGAAACATTCCTTTCAATCAGATGGCATTGATGGGAGGAGACAGTATGATGCGGGGATATTACTCTGGACGTTTTCGTGACAATAACCAACTAGCCACACAGGTTGAAATGCGTTTTCTTCCCCTTCCGCTGGGCTTTTCAAAACGAATTGGTGCAGCTGCCTTTGCCGGGGTAGCTACCGTCTTCTCGGATTTCTCCAATCTTAACCTCGACAAAATAGCTTGGTCAGCAGGGGCTGGTTTGCGTTTTTTGCTTTTCCCGAAAAAAGATATCTACACGCGCCTAGAATATGCGCTCACTGCTGAGGGATCAGGATTCTATATTTTTATTGGAGAAGCATTCTAAAGACTATGTATGGTTTCGATGAGATGGAAATGAAGCAGTTTAACTGCTAAAAAGTAAGTTTCAATTCTAAAATCGTTCTATTAAACCGCTGGTTTATAAGAATCATCAAGTCGATTTCTAACTTTTTTTATTCGAGTTTTTACATCCTATATTTTATATGACATTAATTAATAATGAGTTATATGATATATTTCAAGCTGTTTTACGGAAGATGTTTAACATTTTAAAATTTTTCATTAACCTTATTTAGATTAATTATAATTAAAGTATAATTTTGCTGCCATAGTCACACACAGGCAGCATATGAAAACAATTTATACTCTTTTGATTTTTAAGCTCAGCTTTTTGGCCTCCGTTTTTTGTAATGCTCAAACCGGAAAAGTATCTGGGACCTTGAAATTTGAGGATGGCGCCCCAGTCACTTATGCATCTGTCTTTATCGTATCCCTCAAAAAGCAAGCATTGACGGATAGTAAGGGTAGTTATGAATTGAATGATATTCCATTTGGCCCACATCAGGTGCAAGTAAGAAGTATCGAAATCCAGCAAATTAACTTTGGAATCACCATTGATAGGCCTAGCCTGAAACTTTCTAATGTAGTGAAAAGGTCTAGTGATAGCGAACTTGACGAAGTGCTGGTAGAGGGAGAATCTTTTAAAAGTGAAATAGAGGCTACCGGCTTTGCAGTCAATGTAATTGAAACTAAGAGGGCTTCGCTCCAGTCTCTGCAAACCAACGATCTGCTGAATAGATCAGTGGGTGTGAGAGTTCGCCAAAACGGAGGCTTGGGCTCTACTGTTTCCTACAATCTTAATGGTATGTCTGGCAATTCCGTCCGAATATTCATTGACGGCGTTCCCATTTCTACTTATGGTGCTTCTTTTAGTCTTAATAGTATTCCTCCGGCATTGATCGAGCGGATCGAAGTCTACAAGGGTGTAATCCCTGCACATCTAGCAGATGATGCACTAGGCGGAGCTATCAATGTGATCTTAAAGAAAGGTGCCATGAACAACCTTACAGCTTCCCTGTCATATGGATCTTTTAATACCCAGCAAGCAAATTTCAGCGGATCATACCGCAACTCAAACACAGGGTTTACAGCAAGAGCTTCCGCATTTTACAACCACTCTGACAACGACTATGAAGTCTGGGGCAAGTTTGTAAGAAACATTCTTGCAAATGGTCGCTATGAATATGTAAGAGCCAAGCGCTTTAATGATGCCTATCGATCCGTGGGTGCGAATATTCAACTTGGTTTTACCGACGTAAAGTGGGCAGATCAGTTCTACTTGGGCTTCAACGTATCTGATGATTATAATGAAATACAGCATGGAACCTACATGACTATTCCATACAAAGGTAGGTTCACAGAGTCCCAAGCTAATGTGATGAGTTTGACTTATTCAAAAAGCGATTTCCTAACAAAGGGTTTGGAAGTGACATTTAATGGGATGTTCAGCGACAGAAAACAAGTAGTGAATGATACGGTTCGCTGGAACTACGATTGGTTTGGTGAGCAGAGTATAGGGCTAAATGGTGATCCAATTTTAAGACCAAGCGGCGCACAGCAGGGAGCTCCGACGATCAACCACATCAACAGAAACATTGGAACCTTCAGAGGGGGGCTTACTTATTCTCTTTCTGCCAACCATAAGCTGGTATTTAGTCATATGTATTACACCATAGATAGGACACAGCGGGATGAAATGAGGCCTGTGGCTGAAAGAGAATTCATAGGTACCAGAGATTTATTTAAGAATATTTCTGCCTTAGCATATGAGGTGACACTTTTTGAATCAAAGTTTAAAGCCAATCTTTTTGGCAAGTATTACCAGCAGAAAATCGATAGGATGGATCCAAAACTGGTCACCGAAAATGGTGAAAGAGTAAAGGTGGAAGATCGAGTAAGCAGCGACAGAAATACGAGCGGGTATGGATTGGCTACTTCTTATGCCTTAAAGAATAACATTACAATTCTGTTGTCCGGAGAGAAGGCGGTAAGAATGCCTTCGGAAAATGAAATATTTGGCAGTCCAGGAGAAAATATCATTGAAAACCTTGGAATTAGACCTGAAATCAGCAACAATCTAAACATAGGTTTGAGAGGCGGTCCATATACCTTGAATACCACTCATAAGTTCACTGTCTATGGATCAGGATTTTTAAGGGATACAAAGGACAAGATCGTAAGGAGAATCAATCCTAGATTGAATGACGCCGTACAGACAGATCCTTTTGAGAATTTGGGAAAAACAAAATCCATTGGTTTTGAAGGGGAGATTAACTATTCCTTCCGAGATAACCTTAGCGTTCTGGTCAATTTCTCCAAGTTCAACTCAGTGTTTAACATGAGATACGACAACAACGGCAATGAGTACACTTATTATAATCAGCAACTTCCTAACGAGCCCTTTTTCACTATCAATTCTACAGTCCAGTATGGATTTAAGGACTTGCTACAAGAAAGATCTAAAGTAAATCTCTATTACAGTTTTGGATTTGTAGACCGTTTTTACACCACTTGGCTGGAGATTGAAGACTTCAGAACTCCACGACAATTTATCCAGGACATTGGAATGAATTACGTTTTTCCAAGTGAAAAATTAGTCCTAAGTGCTGATTTGAGAAACATCTTCAATAAACAGGCTTACGACAATTTTGCAGTTCAAAAACCTGGAAGAGGCTTCTACCTGAAATTAAACTATACCATCAATAAATTTTAACCAACCACAAGTAAATTATGAAAAAGCAATTCTTAAACTTTTTAGTACTCGGAGCGGTAATGGGTACTGTAATCCTTTCCAGCTGTAGTGATAACAACGATGTAGATCCAATCATTCCTCCTGTAGAGCAAGAAGACCGATGGATCACTGTTGCAGGTGCATTAATGGGCACCAACCCGGGAGATGGAAATGGAGGAACTATGGTTTATTCTGTGACCAAAGAAGAAGCTAAAAATCCAGATGTGCAGATCAGTGTCTACGAAGATGGATACGGAGTGAAATCCAATAGAACTGCGCGTCTTCAGTCTTCTGAAGATGGAAGTACACTTTTTAATATTGCTTACACAGGTGACAATGGAGGAGAATTTTCCAAATATACAGTGAACGGAGGCGGGGAGTTTTCTCAATCTGATGTGTCTGTAAATATCTCACAGTACGCGGGGACATCTCCCCGTTGGCTGAAATTATTCGATGGAGACAAAACAGGCGTTGCTTTGAATATGGCTAACATTCAGGCTAACAATGCTCCGGAGACTGGAAATGAAAGTGATCCTTTTGCTTACTACAGAGGTACAGCAACTATTTTGGCGCTGGATTTACAGGAATCTCTGATCAGAAACTTTGTACAATACCCTATCCCTCTTACCGAAGAAGAGGAAGCTGCAGGTCATACAATTTTCAGGTTGGATGGATCTGTCTTGAACGCAGCTGGTGACAAGCTTGTCATTGGAACTTGGATGCGCAAATACAATGTGGAAACAGGTGAGACCCAAGGAGACTACGAAAGATTAGGATCCAAGTCTGTGGTTGTTGATTATCCATCCTTTGCCAATCCAACAGTGATTAATTCTACAGTTGGTCATGGTGACAATAGCGGCTATAGAAGTCATTATAGCTACCTGGGTGATGATGACAACATCTATCAAGCTACAGAGAGGGATCCAAACGGTTCTCATATCCTAAAAATCAACCAGAATAATGAATATGATAATTCGTATGTTTTCAGCTTGAATGAGGCACTTGGTCTTACAGGAGTAACCATTGAAGCTTGGAAATATGCTCAGGATGGTAAAGCGTTTGCGCTGATCTCTCATGATGGAGCTGAAAATGGCTTCGTAGTCTGGATGGACTTGAATGCAAGAACAGCTTCTATCGTAGATTTGCCTTATGATGCTGATCTAGAGTTCAACCAATACCAAGGTTTCGTAGCAGACGGATCAGAGGTTTACATCGCGATCACTCCAGTAGGCAAAAACGGTAACATTTACATTTTGGATAGCAATACAGGCGTGGCCACAAAAGGAGCTACTTTGGTAAACCAGCCTGGAAATCACTACATCGGTATCTTCTAAATTCAGCGGATTCCAAGGCTTATCCATGATCTTTTTGAAGAGAAAAGAGGAGGGTTAGCCAAAAAAAAATCCCGGAGAAGAAGCTTTATATATTGCTTCCTTTCTGGGATTTTTTCTGTAATTCATTTTAACCACAGTGTGCGCGGAGGGCACGGTTTAGTGACATTTATAGCATATTTGTAAGTTCCATTATCCTACTTTTCTAGAAGCTAGATCGAATTGCACTTTCATGCCTGTTTGTGAAAAACCTTAGCCGGTGATCACCATTTACCAAACCCCTCTGGCTTTCATCTGTAAAGTATAAACTGCATCTGAGGCCGTGATAAACAATGTTTTTCTATCCAACGCACCAAAGACCACATTTGCAGTCCATTTTGCCGGAACTTCAATGTGGGCAATCTGCTCTCCCTTCCGATCGAATACTGTCACGCCATCACCTGTCAGATAAACATTTCCCCGCTCATCTATGGTCATTCCATCAGAGCCCATTTCGCAGAAAAGTTCCTTATTAATCAAATAGCCATCTTCACGGATTTCATATTTATAGGTTTTCTTGGCGCCTATGTCCGACACAAAAAGAAACTTGCTATCGGGAGAACCCACTATTCCATTTGGCTGCACTAGATCGTCAGCCACCTTGAATAATTCTGTCCTATCAGCGGATAAAAAGTAAACATCCTGACCTTCCTGCTCAGACTCTTTGCTCCGGCCTTCCCAGTAGGGTCTAACGTAAAGTGGATCAGTAAAATAAATGCCACCTCGCGGACGGACCCAAAGATCATTTGGACCATTTAGTTTTTTGCCTTTGAAAGCAGTAATCCACACTTCATGATTGCCATCAGTATCAAAAGCCCAAAGTTCATTTTTGTTGTCAGCACAGGCTACCAAAGTGCCATCTAACATAAAATACATTCCGTTTGATCTTCCAGCATCTTCTTTGAACACGCCGATTTCATTAGACAAGGCATTCCATTTATGAATGCGATTATTTGGCTGATCGGTAAAGAATACATCTCCAAAGCGATTTACTGCAGGGCCTTCGGTAAAGGCAAAGCCATCCTGGACTTTTACTAATTCTGCATTTTTTGCAACAATGCCTTTTTTGTCGTCAATTTCCTGAGAAAAAGCTTGTGCACCAATAATGAGCGAAGCCGCAAATAGGGTTGATTTAATAGGGTTCATAGTGTATTGTTATTTTCTATTCATTACGACCACTAGCGTATTTAGATCTTCGCTGTAGGCCATGCGGGTAATATTTTGATGTGTACTGGAGGTGATTTCACCAAGAGATGTCCATTCCGGGTTATTGTATTTTCTGATGAAAACCTCATTTCCGGAAGCCATCATCAGATGTTTTTTATCAAGCCAAATAAAATCCTGAGAATCCGAAATCCCCTCAAGATATACTTCTCTGTTTCCATTTTCTATATCATAGCTCTTAATAATCCCTGCTTGGCTTTCTGAAGGCTGAGATAAATAAGTGATTTCAGATGTCTTGGGGCGTTTTTTTACAGATCTAGCTATTGCGGAATCTATTTCGATTATATCATTTCTCCCTCTGGCATACACCAGTTTATTTGGCTCTCCAAGGACAAACATAGCGGCTTTATTGTCGTACCAATCGTAATATCCCACAGGCTCTATATCATCATAGAGTAACTCAGCAGGTTCAAAACTGGTAGGGTATAGCCAAATTCTCTGTTTTTTGTCTTCTTCCATTACTACTGCTGAGATGTACATCCCACAGTCGGTAATACTTGGTGAAAACTCACTACGATCAGATGTTTTTGACAGATTGGTAAACTTATCAGATTCGAAATTATAAACAATGATATCGTGATTTCCATTTTCATCTGCCGCAGAGAATACCAATTGGGTTTCATTGATAAAACTAGGTTGATTATCATATTCTGGTCGGTCTGTCAGCGTACGGGCTGATTCAGTCAACAATTTAAGATTACCTCCTTTTCCACCGGTATTGATTATCAAAAGGTCAGATCCACTTTGGGCAAAGCCGGAAAAGGCACTAATAAAAAATGAAATAAACGGAAAGCAAAAACTCTTTTTCATCTGATTTACTGAATTTTTCAACCAAAATACAAAATCAAGGTTAGAATGATGTGAGCAAATTAAAACTATACCAGAATATCGAATTTGATCGGTTAAGATCTATTCAAGATCCACTTGCAGATCAGTTGGTTAGCCTATTAATTTTAAATCCAGAATTAATTACTTTAATAAATACCTGGAGTGAAATACCAGATAAAATTGAAAAATCATATCCTAAAGAGTTTCAGGATTTCTTCAACTTTTACCTGACACAAGATGATATTCCTGAAGAGGTTTTGGTAAAGGGCCAGAAAATCTTTGATAAAAAAGGAGACCTCTACCTGTCCATGCTTGGATTTTACTCTCTTCCTTATGCCTATGCTTTTGGGGATGGTGCAGAGGTCCTTGTCCGGTCCAAGCGAATACTTAGTGATATCGGTCGCAGATTAGGTGAAACTGGGAGTTTTATTTTAGATATTTTCGAGCCACGGGCGTTTCTCACTAAAAAGAAAGCCTTTCTCACTTGCGCAAAAGTCCGTCTGATTCACGCTTTCAGCCGTTATTTTATTTCTCATTATGCTCCTGATTGGGATGATCGCTTCGGCAAACCCATCAATCAAGAAGATCTGATCGGGACCAATCTGTCTTTTAGCCTGATCGTAATCCGTGGATGGAAAAAAATGGGGTTTAAGGTAGAAACTGCAGAAGTAGACGTAATAATGAAGTACTGGAAGTGGATTGGGCGATTGATGGGAATCCAAGAAACTTATTGGCCGGAAAACCCAAAGGAGACTTTTGCACTTGAAAAATTAATCCGAAAACGTCATTTAAAATCCTCAGATGCTGGCTATCAACTGATCCAGGCCCTGATCGGTTATTATAAAAGATCGATTCCTGATGCTTTAATTTCGACTCAGGTAGAGCCCATCTTGAATTTCTTTCTTGGAAATGAAGTCTCAAAAACTTTGGGTATCCAATCTTCTGTCCCGGTCAATGGGGAATTGCTTGGGTTGGTATTTAAATTTTCCGGTTGGAAAAACTATGGAGCTAATAAAGGATATCTCCAAATCGCACGGCAATTTCAAACCAACCAAAAAGTGCTCTATGGCAAAGAATTAGAAATCAAATTACCTGAATTAAAGCGTTCATAAACGAACACTTTTATGTACGTTTGCATTCATCAATCATAACTCCAACGGGTATATTGGCCCAATTAGGGCGTTTACAAGCAATGGCATCTTTTTCGTACATCTAGTAGACATGAAGGTAATAACCCAATGGATATCAAACCTGCCGCTAGAGCTGATCTTCTGGATCGGAAGCTTAGTAGCAATTCTTTTCTTGGATCCTCATGGAGGGAGTCATTTTAGTCTCTGTCCTTTGAGTCAACTGGGATTTGAATGGTGTCCGGGTTGTGGCCTAGGTAGATCTATGAGTCTTCTCGCAAGAGGGGAATTTCAAGCTTCCTGGGACATGCATCCGCTGGCTTTGCTGGCGTATGTGGTAATTACCACTCGAATCTGGCAACTTATTAAAAACTTAAAAACAACACACAATTATGGCTAATGTATTAAGACATCTTCCCGAGTTGGAAGGAATGGAACTGGGTTATATCCAGGGTTTGATGAAAAACATGGATGAGGATCAGGCATCTCTTTTCGCACAAGTTTACCGTGCTAGAAGAAAAGACGCTCAGATGATTTTGATTTTAACCTTACTGGGCTTCTTTGGATTTGCGGGACTACATCGATTTATTCTGGGACAAATAGGCTTGGGTATTCTGTATATTTTGACCCTCGGACTTTGCTTTATTGGTACTATAGTCGATTTGGTTAATTATAAGAGCCTCGCATACGAGTACAACATCAGGGTAGCACATGAGACTATGAACATGCTCAATGCTAACTATCCTGGAGACGCAACGAACACGACTACCTAATTATAAACTTAACGAATGCGAAAGCCGGAATCTCTTCCGGCTTTTTTATTGGGGAAATACTTGATTTTAGTGATTTAGATCAACTTTTACCGACTGAGCTAGTTACTATTCGAGCTAACTTATTCTTTCATTACAACAGTATGTTCAATAAGGTTTTTCGTAGGAGGTAAAGATTTCAAGTACATGTAGATGGCTTTTATATCTACCTCATCCATCATTGCAAAACTAGACCAAGGCATTGGAGTACCTTCATGGACCAACCCTGCTTTAAGCCTCTGGACAAAAGCTTCTTCAGTCCATTGCGCCAATAATCCAGTTTCAGGATCAGGAGTCAGATTTGGTGTAATAAAAGTAGCTGATACCTCTTCAAAGGCTAGACCACCTGAGAATTTTGGCCCTGTAAACTCTCCACTTTTGAGGTCCCTAGGTGAATGGCAGCCTACACAGTTAGCAACAGAGTTAGCCAAATATTCCCCATAAACTACAGAAGCTTCTTGTTTCAAGGACTTCTGGGGCATTGCACCGGGTTCTATTGGTTTGATCATTCCAAGTGCAAGTACTGCCTTGCCAAGGAAGGTATAGTCTGATGCTTCAATTTTCTTAGAAACTGGAGGTCTGGATCTTAAAAAAGAGATAATCGAATTCAAATCATCCTCCGTCATATTCTCGAATGGCATGAATGGAAACAAAACTCTTCCATCATGACCCACTCCAAATCTCATCACCCTGGCAACTTCCTCATTTGTCAAAGATCCAATACCAGTTTCTACATCAGGTGTAAGATTTCGAGGTCTAAATATTCCAGGAGGAATTACTATTTGGCTTCCACCAGCTAAGGGAACCAGTTCACCAGCACTCATGGTCTCATAATCATCAGGAGCTATGTGGCATGTGGCACAATGGGCAGGCCCATAAACCAAGTATTGACCTCTTGCAAGAACGGTAGAGTCTGTACTCATAGACACTGCTGGGTAAGGGGCATCATATGATTTCTTCCATGAGAAGGAGACATAGGCAAAAAGAATGATTACGATGAGTAGAACGCCTACAATTAGGTACCCGAGAAACTTGAAAACTTTTTTCATAATGAAATGGATTAAAAATTTATGTGACAAGTCAAAAGAGAATTTCCTGAAATATGTTAGGATATATTCTGATTAAATCACTGTGATTAAAAATAGTGGCTGTGATTCTAGTGAATAACAGCATTAATGTAGGTATAAAAAACAATAAAAGTAATATGAAATTCTTAGAATAATACAACTAATAGCATAGCACTTAAACTATTCTAATATTGTATTGAATGGTAAATCACTAAAAAACTAGTGATGTATAGCTGTTTGCTTGCTAAAAAATCGATACTAATTTATCCTGGCTAATTGCTTGAAAACTGAAGTTTTTACTCTATCATAACGAATGGTTGTTTTTGCAAATAGCCCAAAGATTGAAGGAATTCGTCAGTAACTTCAACAGTCTTTTTATAATTTTCAAATCTTGGATAATTGAAGAATCCGTGGGGTTGGTCTTCATAAAGAATCAGGTCGCATCTACTTCCTACTTTTTCCATGACCAACTTATAGTATTGAGCAGTTACTACAGGAATCAGTACGTCTTTGGTGCCAATCAACATAATGTGTTTTATACATGTTACTAAGCTCGTTTTAATGATCGTGGTGATCTGAATTTTTATAATGTTCCCTGATTAAATCCTTCCCGAAGTCTCCATCAAAATCTCTCCAAACCGTGTGGATGTGATTAGCCTGACTTTGGGTATTGTCAAATTCAATCAAAAATGATTTTCCCTGTATTCTATAATAATGTCCTTGTCCCAACTTCGTGCTGCTAATCCATCCAAACCTAAGTTCTCCTAATTCCTCTCCCTTTATGTTTTCCATCCTTATTTCCGCTAACTCTTCCGGCATGGTCGATAAATACATATCAATAATACTTAAGAAAGTATTCTTTTGACTTGGATTTAATTCGTCAAACTTGATTCCAACTGGGACTAACGGTTCTACTTTAGGAGAATTCTTGGTATAAATATCATTGAATAAATTCTCTTGAAAAATGGCAACACTCTGCTGTTCCTGACTTAATGAATTGATCATCTCAAACCCTAAATCCTCCTCCTTTTCTAATGTCCTTTCTCCCTTCCTTGGGCCAGAAAGAATAGTTGCTGGACTAGCACCTAAAAATCGAGGCGCCAGAGATTGCACATTATTCAAAACTGTAAAATTCAATGAAATATGATGGCCCTCAAAAGACCATGCCCAAAGGCTGTCCTTTTCTGGATCACCATAAAAGGCTATAAAATATTTCTCTGGATCTCGCATAGCAGAGTCTCCTGAGATCTCAAGCAGTACATTTTCTAAATCCATGATTTTGCGAGTTTTGATAAAACCCATTTCAGATAGAGACATCTGAAGTAATTCGTTAAACAATTCTTTCTGATTTATTGATAGTTCAGCCAGTTTTAGGCCTGCACGGGAAAACATTGTACTTGGTATATAATGCCAGCTAGACTTAGAAACATCATCAAAGCTTAGCTGCGCTTTTTCTCTTTGATCTTGAGTCAAAGAATTCAAAAATTGAGTCGCGGGCCTGTCTTGGGAAAAAATAAAAGCCAGAAATAGCGATGTAAAAATGATCAGGCTAATCACAATGAACTTTTTCATAGTAACCTATTTATTAAACATGAAATGATTTTATGTAGCTACAAAGTAGGGCTAATTATTTTATTTAAGTCTTTCCAAAAAGCTAAGATCACCATTTAATAAAAGCTCTACTGTAGCTTCTGAATTTTGAGGATCGAGGTTTTCATGTTTTTCTTTTTGGGAACAGGAAAACTGTAGAGAGCTGATAAAGCAATAAAAGAGTAAAATACGTTTCATGGGCTCTAGTATGATCTAGAACTCCATAAGTTACTAAAGATGAAGCGCTTTTGAGACGATATCACATGAAATTAAGTGTTCAACTCTTTTAAGCAGATTCTTAAATATTAGAACTCTTGACTAGAAATCTAAACCTGAGTCGTCATTTCTATATGCTCGATACCATCCTCTAAGTATGTTTCTCCAGCATCCTCAAACCCAAGAGACTTATAGAATGCATTCAGGTAGGTTTGCGCACCAATTCTTACAATGCAAGGTCCATATGTGTCTAAAATAAACGAGAGTGAATCTTTCATCAACCTTCTTCCTGCACCAGTCCTTCTCGCTTTAATGTCACTTACCACTCGCCCAATGGACACTTCAGCGAATGATGCACCGGCAGGTAAAATTCTAGCATATGCTACTAATAGACCTTCTGCTTTGATCATCACATGAAATGCTAGCTGATCTTTATTGTCAGCATCTTGAAAAATGCAATTCTGCTCTACCACAAACACTTCATTACGAAGTCTAATGATTGCATAAAGCTCATGTATGCTGAGTTCTTCGAAAGGCTTGATGATAGTTTCCCGTTCCATTGATTAACTTCTTAATTGAACTACCCAATTTATAACATGATTGTCAGCCATTAAAACACAAGCTTAGAAATAGTGGCTTTTGCTTATGGAAAGTGAACAAGAGCTAAAGACTGTGTTCTGACGGGTCTAAGTCATGAGATACAACCATTTATCTGTAATCAGAATACCCAGTTCTTGATCATTGAAGTTTGGATATAGACCATTGAGTTTTTATTTAACTCACCAATCTTCCTCATCATTTTTCTCAGATATTTGTGAGCCATCTCCTTGTTCAAAAAACGCTGCTCCTTTTTCAGAAAGTGTTAAATGAATTCCGATCAATTTCTTGTGAATAGTTTGTAGAGTCTCAAAATCAGGCTGCTGCACATGGAAGGGAATGCTCATTAGGTTTTCTGCCTTCTTGGAAAAAGGAGTAGGAGTATCGCTCCCGAAAAAGTATGGCCAGAGGGTTTTTCCACAACTGATTCCCCAGGTGGTAATAGGAAAATTCTCTTCATATTGCTGGAGGCGCTCATTGATCTCTTCAAAGAACTGCTCAGATTCACCCAATCTCAGCCTAGAGCCAGCTCTGGATTTACCCTTGGTCTTAAGGTATTTGATCTGGCTTTTGCCCTGCTTTTGCCTCACCATATAAGCTCGGAATACTTTATGATCCAGCATTTCCCCATTATGAAAATAGCCCGTCACAGCTATTCCCGCACGGATCATCACCAAAGCCAAATGGAAATCATCTTTTACAGAAAGCAAACCCGAATCACTTGGACTGGTGTTCCAAGGAAGAGAAATCTTGGCCAGCCAAGCATCCGAATCAGATATTACCCACTGATGCTTAGTCTGTTCGAAGGTACCCAACAGTCCTTTCTTTTCAGAGACTTCCAGTATGGTCTGGTACTTTTCAAGACTAATTAACTTTGGGTTACCGGAAATCATAGCGAAAGAGGCTTTTCAATTATATTTGCACAAATAAACCGAAAAATCATGGACGAGGAAATTGAAGGCTTGATCAAACGTATGAGCGATCCAAATGAAAAGGAAGCTTTCTATTTTGCAGACAAACTGGGCAAAATCCTGGATAAAAATGGGAGAGATAAGGTAATAGAATTGGTGAAGGGGGATAATTGGGAGGTTTCATACTTGGCGTGTAGAGCTCTTTCAAAATCTCCTTTCAATGAGGAATCCCTTGATGCCATTTTTGAGGCGATTAACGACAAAAAGAATCGAGCTCATCAAGGTGCCTTTGTTCAGATTTTGGAAGAGTTCGATTTAAGCCTTCGCTTTGTGGATATTTTCAGGGTTTTTCTTTTTGGAAATTTCAAGGCTCAGGCACTAGCCAAAATGTTTTTGGATGAAGTGGAATTTGACATGACACCTCGTACGCTTAGGAAGACAGAGAAGCATTGGAATCACTACTTGCACAACCCTGAGGATGAGGGGAGTATGCAATTAAAAAGAATGGAAGTAGAACCAATCCTACGAGAAATTAGAGAATTATTTTCTGAGGATTAACAATATTTGCCTGATTCTTGTGTTTTTATCATACAAAAAAAAGGTTTTCGTCATGAAAAAAATGGATGTTGTTTGCTTGCACTCGGAGTTTTTTAGAGATCATGGATTTGTGTTAAATCAATCTCAATTGTTATTTGAGAAAGATTTTATACATGGCAAGCAAGTTGTGTTTGTACATTACGTAGAGGGATCAATTACTAGTTATATCGAGTATCATCTAGGTATACGTATCAATGAGGTAGAAGAATTGATCCAAAAATACCTGCCAACACCCAATACCTATGCCAATCAATCGATTACTCTTGCCCAGACCCCGTACAATTTGGGGAGTTTATCCCCAAATAAAATTATAGTTTCCAGTAAAAATGAGTTGTCTAAAGTAGTTAATTCAATTGAAGACTTTTTTTTAAAGACAGGATTCAATTGGTTGGATAAAATGATTAATCCTGTCATTCTTGAGCAGGAATTCCTACATCAAAAAGAAAATCTTTTTGATGCCTATAATATGGTGGAATCTGCATTCAGATCTACCGCACTTAGTAGATTATATAATCCTCAAGATTACCCTATCCTTCGTCAGTCATTCTTAGAGAAAATCGACAGTGAAGTAATGACCCCTTTTACTATAGCGTCATTTTTGCAATTTTTAAATTTCCTTGATAACCTAAAAATAGTAGCTGCTTAAGACCGCCTTCTCACACCTCGCACAGCTTTGGCTGAAATTGGATCATCCGGCCATTCATGTTTGGGGTAGCGTCTTTTTAGTTCTTTCTTTACTTCGAAATAGCCATTCTGCCAAAAACTTTTCAGATCCTGAGTAAGTTGCACCGGCTTATAACCTGGAGAAAGCATCTCAATTAAGACATTTACTTTTCCATTATTGACTGTGGGAGTCTCCAACAACCCAAACAATTCTTGAAGTCTCACCGCAAGCAACGGTATGTCCTCTTTTCTATACTCCAGTTTGATTTTGCTTCCTGAAGGAACTTCAATAGTAGAAGGAGCAAGCTTTTCTAATTCTTTTTGTTGCTCAAAATCAAGGGAATGCAATAAAATCTGACTGATGTTTAACTTTTTGAAATCATCATTCTTTTGTATTCCCTCCAAGTACGGTGCTATCCAAGTTTCAGGTTTCTCACAAAGTGAAGTGATAGACCAATCAGGCCAATTTTGTTTCGGATTCCATGCCTTAAGAGATTCCACACGCAAAATCAACTGCTCCACCTCTTCGTTGAAATCAAGCAGATAATCACCTTCTTCACGGATAGCTTCCAAAATAGCTTCCCTTACATCTCCGGGCTGGTACTTCGCCAAAGGCCGTGTGCCAAGAATAATGGACCCAATCCGAATCTCAGAATGAGCCTGAAGTCCGCCTTTTTTTCTATCCCATTTCAATACCTCCTTGGTTTTCAGCATTGGAGCTAAATCCTTTGGATTGATAGGGGCAGCCATCCAAATTTTCCCTATTCCTTCACGTGCATCCACATGAGCTACAGCCAACCAAGATTCGTGGGCAAGATCATCCTTGTGCCCAACCTGTGCTATTTTACCGTTTGCTAGTTGGAACTGAGCATTGTTGCCGGGTCTTGCTGCTGCTATCCGCTCAGGATATGCATAGGCTAGGAGCAAACCTGTCTGCCATGGATCAACAGGGCTGTTATCAGGCTGTATGGAAAACATCCTGCGATAGGATGTAGCCATCTTTTCTATTTTCTTGATTCTCGGAATGCTCACATTATGTTTTCTAAATCTCCGAAGCGCTTCAATTCTCAAATTCAAATCCACGCCCGCATCTGGCCCTAAAGGATCGCGTTCATCCAAAATCGCTGCTATATCGGTAGCCAAACCTAGTTGATCAATTTCCTCTGCATTAATCAGCATGTGCGCTATACGGGGATGGGTAGGCAACTGATGCACTTCCTTACCGTGTGATGTCAGTTCTCCATCTACAATAGCTTCTATGGATTCCAATGTCTTTTCTGCCAATGCCAAAGTGCCTGCAGGAGGAGGAGTAAGCCAAGTCATGGACCGAATATCCTGCTTACCCCAGGCTTTCATATCCAACACAAGTCCCGTGAGATCCGCCTCCATCAGTTCAGGAGTACGGTACTCGTGGAGTTGATTTTGAATGGCTTTCGTCCACAGTCTGTAACTATGACCCGCGGTCAATCGACCTGCCCTACCACTTCGTTGATCCGCAGAATCCTTGCTGATTCTATGCAATACCAGTCTTGAAAGTCCGGATCTAGGATCAAACTTGGATGATTTGGCGAAGCCTGAATCCACCACCACCGTCACTCCCTCGATGGTCAGGGAAGTTTCCGCAATATCTGTGGAAAGAACAATCTTTCTTTTCCCTGAAGGATGTGGCATAATTGCTCTATTCTGATCCCCGGGCGAAAGTTGTCCATAGAGAGGCACTACCAGATCATCCGGTAATGCCTTTCTCAAAATTTCCTGTGCTTTCCGAATCTCTCCCTGTCCGGGAAGGAAAACTAAGAAATCCCCGGTATAAACTTTAGTCAATGGAATAATCTGCCTTGCTGCATCTTCACCTATGGCATATTCATTCACTTCATTCAAGTAATTCACTTCCACTGGATACTGCCGGCCTTTGCTTTCGATCGCTGTTGATTTAAGCAAACCAGAAAGCACTTCGGTGTCTATAGTTGCGGACATAAGTAGGATCCGTAGGTCTGGTCTTAGCACTTGCTGCACCTCACGGCAAAGAGCCAGTGCAACTTCAGAATGAAGATTTCGCTCATGAAACTCATCAAAAATCACCAATCCCACATCTTCCAAGGCATTGTCTGAGTGAAGCATGCGCGTCAAAATCCCTTCTGTGATCACTTCCAGTCTTGTGTTCTTAGAAATAGCCGATTCAAAGCGGATTCTATATCCGATCAGATCACCCAACTTGGTATCCGTCATGGATGCCATGCGCTGGGCGATGGTTTTGGTAGCCAATCGCCTAGGCTCTAGCATAATGATCTTCTTGCCTGCCATCCAGGGTTCATTCAGCAACGTGAGGGGAAGCAAGGTGCTTTTTCCGGCACCCGGAGGCGCTTGGATAATCAACGAATTAGCCTGGGAAAGCTGGGATTTAACTTGTGGAATTATCTCCGCTACAGGGAGATCAAAGGAATTGTGATCGAAATCTTGAAGCATGCTCTGCAAAAATAGGATTTCTTTAAGTAGAAAGGGAGTTGTCGGAGTATTGCATCACAGCGATTATTGAGGCATGAACCAACTTCGATAAATATACTTTACCTTTTGCTCCTCTTCCATTTTATGAGTAATTAACGACACTGTTACAAAGTTCCCTTTAAAGTAAACCCAAAAAACCATGAGGAAATTATTCCTGATCTTATTGATGATAAGTGGAGTTCATCAATTCACTCTAAGCCAGACAGGAGGAGAAATACGGGTGGACTCTCTTTATAGTACTTTTCTGGAAAATGATTTTGGCGAAACAACCACCCGAGAAATCAGTGTTTACCTTCCTCCAACATACGAAGAAGGTGAAACTAGGTATCCAGTAATCTATTTCCTACACGGATTTACCGGCACGCATGAAATGTCAGGAATGAAGGAAATACTAGACTATGCCATTGTTTCGAAAAGAATCCGTCCTTTTATCTTGGTCATTCCAAATCAGTTGACCACTTATGGAGGCAGCTTTTACAGCAATTCAGAATATTTTGGGGATTGGGAAGATTTTACGGCATTTGACCTCGTTTCTTATGTAGACAAAAAATACCGTACGATTCCCACAAAAGAGAGTAGGGGGATTACTGGGCATAGCATGGGAGGATATGGTGCAATCAAACTTGCGATGCATCACCCGGAAATTTTCAATACAGTTTATGCCATCAGCCCGGGTGCGCTGACTATTGTACGGGAGTATGGTCCTAATAGTGATACTTTCAAAGAGCTTTCGACAATCAATACTTTTGAGGAATTAGGTAAAACATATTTTGGCAGTGTAATGGTTGCCTTTGCCCGATCTTGGTCGCCCAATCCAGACAAGCCACCATTTTTTTGCGATTTTCCGTTTGAATACAAGGGTAATCAATTGATCGTGCATGAAAATGTTCTGAAAAAATGGTATGCCAATATGCCGGTACACATGATTGATGATAACCTCGAAAATTTGCAAAAACTGAAAGCCATCAAGCTAGATTGGGGTAGAAATGCCGGTGAAAGATTCACAATCCAGTGCAAGATGTTCAGTCAAAGACTGGAAAATGTAGGAGTTGAACATTTTGCTGAGGAATATATCGGCACTCATGTAAGTGGGATTTACACTAAGGAAGGCAGAATCCCCCAGCAGGTATTGCCTTTTTTTGATGAATATTTAGAATTCTGACTTCATATAAACAACCGGAATGAGGTGTATTTCTAGCTTATGCTGTCACTTTTAGGATTTCTTACCATTGTTATCTTGCTTTTTTTGGTCATGACCAAAAAGGCTTCTCCAGTGGTTGCTTTGATACTTGTTCCGGTGGTTATGGGATTGATAGGCGGGTTTGGTTTTGAGTTAGTTGATTTCATAACTCAAGGGATCCAGACCATAGCTCCTACGGGAGTTATGTTTATATTTGCCATCTTATTTTTTGGGGTACTGACTGATGCAGGTACATTTCGGCCAATCATCAAAAAATTGCTGGGGTTTGCGGGAAATGATCCAGCCAAGATTTCCGTGGCGGCAGCGCTTTTGGCTATGATTGTCCATTTGGATGGTTCTGGTGCAGTGACATTTTTGGTGACTATTCCCGCTTTTTTACCCTTGTATGATGCTTTGCAAATGAAGCGGTCAAATCTTGCCTGCATTGTGGCCCTATCAGCCGGAACTATGAATATTTTGCCTTGGGGCGGCCCAACGATCCGTGCTGCTTCAGCATTGGAGGTTTCCGTAACAGAATTGTTTAATCCTTTACTGATTCCAGTATTGGTAGGTCTAGTTGCTGTCCTTATGATTTCATATTACCTAGGTAGCAGTGAAAAAACTACAGTCAAGTCATTTGACCTTGTCAGAGAGGAGAGCATAGCAAGTAAATTGGAGCGACCAAAACTTTTCTGGTTCAATATAATTTTGATCCTTTTGGCAGTGGGTATACTTGTCTCTGGTTTGGCTCCGCCCCATGTGATTTTTATGATTGCA
Organism: Algoriphagus aurantiacus; assembly: GCF_035156405.1. Classification (NCBI taxonomy): domain Bacteria; kingdom Pseudomonadati; phylum Bacteroidota; class Cytophagia; order Cytophagales; family Cyclobacteriaceae; genus Algoriphagus; species Algoriphagus aurantiacus. Next base: position 152,175 of record NZ_JAXRUT010000006.1, read on the forward strand.
TTTTGCATTGCTATTACCATAAATTATCCAAAAGTGAAAGAGCAGGGAGAACGCATCGATGCTCATGCCAAAGCAGCGATTTTGATGGCCAGTATACTTTTTGCAGCAGGTTGTTTTACGGGGATTTTGAAAGGTTCTGGAATGATCGCGGCAATGGCTGACTCAGCTGTGGCTTATACCCCCGACTGGATTGGAAGCCATTTGGCGGTGATAACAGGAGTTTTGGCGATGCCTGCAAGTCTACTTTTCGATCCTGATTCTTTTTACTTTGGGATTTTACCGTTATTGTCTTCCACCGCTGTTGAGTTTGGAGGTTCAGGAATAGAAGTAGGAAGGGCAGCTATCATGGGGCAAATGACCACGGGTTTCCCCGTCAGTCCATTGACTGGAGCTACTTATTTATTAATTGGCTTAACAGGAGTTGATCTGGCGGATCATCAGAGAAAAACTATTCCGTATGCTTTTTTGGTAAGCATGATTATATTGAGTGTATCACTTTTAGTTGGAGCTATTTCCTTTTAGAACATGAAATCGAGCATGAGGAAAAACCTCACACACTGTGATGATTATAAACCTTGCGAGATTCCATATGGCCATAGAAAATCAAAATATAATCATATGAAAAAAATCAGAATAGGAAGCGGGGCGGGATATGGTGGCGATAGATTAGAACCTGCCATTCACTTAATGCAAAAGGGCAATTTGGATTATATCGGATTTGAATGTCTGGCAGAGCGGACTATTGCCCTTGCCCAAGAACAAAGAAGGATTGATCCTGATAAAGGGTATAATCATCTGCTCGTTCATCGAATGGAGCAAGTCATTCCTTTGGCCTATAAAAATAAAATCAAGGTGATTACCAATATGGGCGCTGCCAATCCGGAAAAAGCAATGGACATAATAGCTGATCTGGCTAAAAAAGCAGGTGCTTATGGGATGAAAATTGCAGCAGTTATGGGAGATGATGTGCTTGATATTGTCAATAGACAGCATAATTTGATCATCCTGGAAACCGGAAACCCACTAAACTCTATCAAAGATAAAATTATCTCTGCAAATGCTTATTTAGGTGCTTTGCCCATAGTGGAAGCGTTAGAAAATGGTGCAGATATTATTGTTACAGGCCGAGTAGCAGATCCCTCTTTATTTTTAGCTCCTATGATTTATGAGTTTGGATGGGGTATGGATGATTTTGTCAAACTGGGTAAAGGAACCTTGATTGGTCATTTATTGGAATGTGCAGGGCAGGTATGCGGTGGCTATTTTGCTGATCCAGGGGCTAAAGATGTTCCTGATTTATGGAATCTTGGTTTCCCTATAGTAGAAGTAGATGAATCGGGGGACGGGTTTTTGACCAAACTTGAGGGCACAGGTGGAGAGGTGACCACAGCAACTTGCACGGAGCAAATGCTTTATGAAATACATGATCCGGCAAGGTATTTTACACCGGACTGTGTGGCTGACTTTTCGCAAGTGGAATTTAAGGAAAAGGGGAAAGATAAAATTGCATTTACAGGCGCGAATGGTCATAGAGCTACTGATACTTTCAAGGTAAGTGTAGGATACCGGAATGGTTTTTTAGGAGAAGGTGAGATAAGCTATGGTGGGATCAATTGTCTGAAAAGGGCAAAACTGGCTTTAGAAATCATTCGAAGAAGATTAGAAGGAAAGGATCTCTCAGAATTGAGATTTGAAGTCATAGGCATAAATGCTATCAATCCATTTGGTACTTCGATCCATGAAATGGAGCCTTCAGAAGTCAGAATAAGAGTCGCTGGAAAATCAGGCTCCACTGCGGTTGCCAGTCAAATCGGCTTAGAAGTGGAAGCACTTTATACCAATGGGCCAGCAGGCGGAGGCGGTGCGTCTCAAAAAGTATCTGAACTGCTATCCATCGCTTCAGTACTTTTGCTAAAATCAGAAGTGACTACTAAAAACTTTTACCAAACCATAGCATGATATGAAACTTTGGGAAATAGCCCATTCCAGATCTGGAGATAAGGGTAATATCAGTAACATCTCCCTGATTGTATACGACAGGTCAAATTTTGAACTGATACTCCGGCAGGTAACTGAAGAAAAGGTTAAAGCATGGTTTGGCGATCGGGTAAAAGGTAAAGTTGTCCGTTATGCCCTTCCACAGTTGGGAGCTCTGAACTTTGTACTGTATGATGCACTTGAAGGAGGGGTTACCAGTTCAACGACTTTGGACAAGCATGGCAAATCCAAGAGTTCTTATTTATTAATGATGGAGGTTTTATCTTAAAATTTCTTCGTTACAAACCGATCAATCTGCTCCACATACCATCCAGCAAATCCCTTGTTTTCATGATCAACCTGAAATCCGGCGAGGTGATCTCCATCAAATTGGACAAGTTGGCATTTTTTACCAAGTTTACCCTGCAGTGCTAATGCATCACCGTGAGTGGTGATTGTATCGTTGGAAGCTGTCAAAATCAGAATAGGAACATCAATGGACTGGACAGCTTTTTCATAAAGTTTAGGTTTCTCTGGAAGCAGGATTTGTTTATCCAATTCCTTATAGCGATCCACAATTGCGGAAGTATCCGTTACAAAATTCCAACAGTGCAGAGAACAGGTGTGGGACACAGTGGTTTATCAACAAAGGGATATTTTTTTTGCACAAAATAAAGTTTCGATAACCTGTTTATTCAGTTCGTTTTAAATTACAAAAAATGCTTTTCACAGTTTTTTTTAGTGATAAATAATATTTTATTAAAATAATGAGGTTGTTTAGGTGCCCAGTCGCCTCTTTATAGGTGAAGAGTGGAGACATCTTCCTGTTCAAAATGAAAAAAACCCAGAATACCCAAAATAATCGAATTGATACCCAGGAATCATCGGCGATGCTTTATATGCAGCATAGTCAGGTTATGATTGTGTATACGGAGAAATCTGACATAGAAGTATGGGCATCGTTCAAGAAGGGTGATGAAGCTGCATTTAATTACATCTACAGAAAACATGTAGCAGATCTGTACAATTATGGGATGCAAGTCTGCCAGAGTGATGAATTAGTACGGGATTGTTTGCAAAAGATGTTTGTCAATCTTCGCAAAAGCCAAAGCCGTTTGGGCGATGTTCAACGCATTAAAGGGTATCTATTCACGGTGTTCCAACGAGATCTTTTTAAACTAATCAAGAAAGAGAAAAAGGTTAAGGATAATACTATTTCTCTCGAAGGGGATCAAGAATATTTTGTCATTGAAAAGTCTCACGAATCGAAATTGATTGCGGAAGAGTTTGATGCCGAAATGAAATCAGAAATAACTAAGGCATTAAACAAATTACCCCCCAAGCAGCGGCAGGCAATAATCATGCTTTATCAGGAGGAACTGTCCTATAAGGAAATAGCAGAAATAATGAACTTCAGTCAGGTTAAAACAGCGAGGACATTGGTTTATCGAGGACTGGAAAAGCTAAAGGAGATATTTGAAGTCGAATGAAATGAACAGAAAAAAGCTCCTTTCCGGAATACAGACTAATAAAATGAGATATAGAGATTTTGATATTATTGATTTTTTAAATGATGAGTTTTTCATCCAATGGGTAAAAAACCCGGGAGAGGAGACTAATCATTTTTGGATGAAATGGATTGAAAATAATCCTGACAGAAAGCACATTGTACAGAAGGCTAGAGAGATAATTATACTTGTTGATTACCAGACCAAGTATGAATTATCTGATCAGGCTTACATGGATTTATATGAAAACATTGTAGAAAAAAGTAACAGGGAGGGATCGGATAGAAATTTTTTTCACTGGGGAGTTTGGCACAAAGTAGCTGCAATTCTGTTTTTGGCTTTTTCGACAGCTTATAGTATTAATTATTTCATTGGTTTAGACAATAAGGAAGTTCAAACCCAACAAGTTACCAAATGGCTCAGCGTCTACAATCCTGCGGGTCAGAAATACAGGTTTAAGTTGGATGACGGGACCATTGTCCATCTTAATTCAGAGAGTAGTGTAGAGTATCCGGAAACATTTGATTCCTCCCGTAGAGTCATCCGAATGAAGGGGGAAGCATTTTTTAACGTGGCTAAGGATAAGGATAGGCCATTTATTATTGAAACTGAAGATAATCAAGTCAAGGTGATTGGCACATCATTTAATCTAAAGAATAGAGAAAAGTTTGAGCTAGCACTTGAAGAAGGCAAGGTGGAAGTAGAAGGAGAAACCGGAGAGGTCATTTCCCTGCTTCCCAATGAAATGCTAATCAAAACAAAAGACGGTGATGTTTCCATGACCACCTTTGACCCGATGGAGGTTTTTGGATGGAAAGAACAATACTTGATATTCAAGGATGACAGCTTCGAAGAGGTGGTTGATAAAATAGAGGCTTGGTTTGGTGTCCAGATAATTTCAAAAATCACCGTAGAATCTGATTGGTCTTACTCTGGTAAATATCATGATAAACCCTTAAGTCAAGTACTGGACGGAATAAGCATTTCCTCGGAATTTGACTACAAAATTGAAAGTAAAACAGTAACAATTCTAAACCCTCAAACCAAATAACCATGAAAAAATTCTACCAAAATTCTAGCTAAGTGTGAAATAGGCAGAAAAGCTAATGCTTTCCTGCCTACAGCCTTTGGTCCAACTGTCAATTTTATCAAAGGCTAAAATTCCAAGTTATCACACTTAAAATTTTACATAAAAGTATGGAAAAATCAATACTTAGGAAAATCATTATGCTTTCCAAATATTTTGTTTGTGCATTTATCTTTCAGCTGTTTTGTACGGTCGTATTATTGGCAAATACGAGCAATGCACAACTTAAGACATTGAATGATGTCTCTGTTACGGTAAACTGCAAAGGAGGCACCCTCAGCAAATTAATAGACGAATTAGAGAATCAAAGCGGTTTTCAATTCACTTATAATAAAGCTAAAGTTGCTATAGATGAACTTACAGTGGATATCTCGCTAACAGACGCTGCATTATCAGCTGTTCTGCTAGAGATTTCAAGTCAAACTAATCTGAAATTCGTCCAACTGGATGACAACATCCACATCACGCGAGCTCCGAAAAAAGAAAAACCTGCAGAAGTGAAACCTCAGCAAATAGTTGAGATAACCGGTCAGGTGCTTGATCCTACAGGCCTTGCCTTGCCTGGAGTTACAGTACGGATCAAGGGTACGAACATAGGAACCACCACAAATCTGGATGGAGAATATAAGCTGGAGGTAAAAGAAGGCGATGTACTGCTGTTTAGCTTTATAGGGTTTATAGAAGAGGAAATCACAGTAAGCAACCAGTCGGTCATTAATGTGACCTTAGAAGAAAATCTGCAGTCCCTTGACGAAGTTATCGTGGTGGGATACGCTGAGCAAAAGAAGGAAACCATCGTAGGAGCTGTAGCCCAGACATCCGGAGAAGTATTAAAACGTACGGGAGGTATTTCTAATGTGGGGTCAGCATTGACAGGAAATCTTCCTGGTGTGATTACTACCGCAAGTACGGGAGTACCGGGTGGAGAGAATCCCCAAATCGTTATCAGAGGCCAAAACAGCTGGAATGGAAACTCACCACTCATCCTGGTGGATGGGGTAGAACGACCTGAATTTTTTAATACCATGGATATTGGATCCGTCGAGACCATCTCTGTTTTGAAAGATGCCTCTGCCACTGCAGTATTTGGATCTAGAGGTGCAAATGGGGTGATCATTGTCACCACCAAAAGAGGTAGGGTAGGAAAAGCCCAAATCACTGCAAATGTCAGCTCTACGATGAAAGTGGTTTCTAAATTACCGGGTAAGTTTGACGCGTTTGATGCAATTGGTGTCAGAAACCGTGCAATAGAGAATGAGCTATCGGCAAATGAAGCAGGATGGTCAGATTACATTCCATATTCTATCCGGGAAAAATACCGAAATCCAGCAGACTTGGCTGAAGCTGAACGCTATCCGAATATAGATTGGCAGGAAACCTTGTTTAAGGATTATGCCATGGCTTATAACGCCAATATAGGGATAAGAGGTGGGACAAAATTCACCAAATATTTTGCCAGTATAGATTTTCAAAATGAGGGTGACCTCTTTAGGAATTTTGACAATAATAGAGGGTATGAACCGGGCTATAATTATAACCGTTTGAATTTTCGGAGCAACTTGGATTTTCAATTAACCCCAAGCACGCAGCTACAGGTAAATCTTGGTGGTTCCTATGGTACCCGCAAGACCCCTTGGGGTGGTGGAAATTCCAGTAGCTTTTGGAGTGCTGCCTACGCCAATCCACCCGATGCATTTATGCCAGTTTATTCTGATGGGGCATGGGGAGTATATACGCCCGATGATGTTGCTGCAGAAAACTCCGTTAGGATACTTGCAGTCAGTGGCTTGCAATACCTGACTACTACCCAACTCTCTACCAATTTTGTCTTAAATCAAGATTTGGGAATGATCCTGAAAGGGCTGAATTTCAGAGGTACCTTGGCAGTTGATAATTCCTTTACAGAGGAAAATCGGGGTGTAAATGATCTCTACAATACGCCGTTTCAAAAGTGGGTAGATCCGGAAACAGGAATGCACCTCTATGATGATATTGTAGATTCTAATAGCCGTTTCGACTTCAGAGAAGCAGTTACTTGGGGTACTGCAGGAGGTACTGTGCAAGGTGCACAGAGACGCTTGTATTATCAATTTCAGTTAAACTATTCAGGAACGATTGCCGATGATCATAACTATTCCTTGATGGGATTGATGAGCCGGCAGCAAGATGCGACTGGAAGTATGATTCCATCTTATAGGGAAGACTGGGTTTTTCGTGCTAATTATGATTATAAAAATAAGTACCTGTTGGATTACAGTGGAGCATACAACGGCTCTGAGAAGTTTTCTCCGGAGTATCGTTTTGCATTCTTTTCTTCCGGAGGTCTAGGTTGGGTGATTTCCGAGGAAGGATTTATGAAGTCTCTTTCAGGTATTGATTTCTTGAAGATAAGAGCGAGTTACGGTGAAGTCGGTGATGATAATATCGGGGGTAGATTTCTGTTTATGGACCAGTGGGCATATGGAGAGAGTTCCCAGCTTGGGATTGTGGGAGTAGATGGAGAATATAGTCCATATACATGGTACAGGCAGTCTTCGGTGGGTAATCCCGGAGTTCACTGGGAAACCGTTTACAAGACAAATGTTGGTGTCGAGTTTGATATATTGAACGGACTTATCAATGGGAATTTTGAATATTTCAAGGATGACCGAAAGGATATCCTGATGTCAGGAGACCGTTCTATACCAAGTTATTATGGGACTACTGCTCCTGCTGCCAACCTTGGTAGAGTGATTACAAATGGGTTCGAATTTACAGTGGGACTCAATCATACGTTTGAAAACAGAATCCGAGTTTGGGCTGACTTTTCCATGACTCATGCTGAAAATGTAGTAAAGGAAAGAGATGATCCGGAATTGCAGGTTGCCTATCAGAAAGATCAGGGCTACCAGTTGGGTCAGTATAGAACCCATATCAGTAATGGGTACTACAGTTCATGGGATGAAGTGTACGCCAGTACACCCCATAATTCTAATGACCAGTTTAAACTTCCCGGCGGCTTACAAATACTTGATTTTAATGGAGATGGCGTAATCGACTCTTTTGATGGAGCACCGTATGGTTTTTCAAGTGTACCGGAAAATACCTTCAGTACCAACATCGGGGTGGATTGGAAAGGCCTTAGTTTATACGTTCAGTTTTACGGTGTAAACAATGTGACCCGTGATGTTCCGCTGAGCAGTCTAAATAATCGGTTGAATAGAGTATACGAGGAAGGTAGTTATTGGTCAGAAGACAACATGGATCCTGATGCGCCTATGCCTAGGTGGGGAGCATTGCTGCCAGGCTACAGTAATGGACAGCGCTATCTCTATGACGGCTCGTACTTACGCTTGAAAAATGCGGAAATCGCTTACCTCTTCAATTCAGATTGGGTGAGAACGATTGGTGTGGAGACCTTCCGGGTCTATGTCAATGGCAACAACCTGCTTTTGTGGACTGATATGCCAGATGATCGGGAGTCTAACTTCTCTTCTGCTGGCTTTGCAGGCGCTTACCCTACTGTGAGAAGAATCAACCTTGGTCTTAATGTTACCTTCTAAACAGAAATCCAAATGAAAACCTATATAAAAAATATATACAGGGGAAGCGTATTAGTTACGCTATTTATGCTTGTCGGTTCCTGTGCCGACTACCTTGAGCGCTCTCCTGATTCAATTATTTCGGAAGAAACTGCTTTTCAGAATTTCACAAACTTTCAGGGATTTACCGAAGAATTATACCATTGCGTACCCAATTTCACACTTGCCTATTGGGTGAGTGCATGGAATTTTGGTGATGATGAAATAGAATCCACAGCGGGCACATTTACGGTTTCCTACAATTTTGACCGGGGAAATTTCTGGGCATGGCAGAGTGAACTTGGCGGAGGAGTAGGCTGGTTTGACAAAGGAAATGCTTCTACGACTAACGGACACCATCGGAAAGCCTTATGGCCATTAGCCTGGTTTGGGATAAGAAAAGCCAATCTCGGTTTGGAGAATCTGTATAGAATGACCGATGCTACCGATGAGGAAAGAAGGTTGATAGAGGGACAATTGCTGTTTTTCAGAGGCTGGTTCCACTTTCAACTGATCCAATACTTTGGTGGATTACCTTATATAGATACCGTATTACCCAGCGATGAAAAGCTACGCCTTCCACGCCTGTCCTATAGAGAAAGTGCAGATAGAATAGCAGAGGACTTACGAAGAGCAGCTGACCTTTTACCCCTTAATTGGGACAATACTACCATAGGGAAAAATACCATAGGAAAGAATACCATGCGTATTAACAAAATTATGGCTTTGGGTTACCTGGGAAAAAATCTTCTTTGGGCTGGCAGTCCATTGATGAACTTTACAGATACGGGAAGCAGGTCTTATGATGCCGGGTATAGTAAGCGAGCTGCCGATGTTTTCGGTGAATTACTTCAGTTGGTAGAAAGTGGGCAGACAATATATTCCTTGATGCCCTTTGCACAGAAATCAAACATGTTCTATACCACTGGCCAAAACTGGGCTATGCCGGGAGGAACAGAAGCCATATTCAGAGCTCCGACCACAGGTGCAAATGGTAGTAACTACCAGATTTCAAAGCAATTTATGCCTTTGCTGATCAGTCAGGGGGATGCGACGATGTTCATGCCTACAGCAAATTATGTGCACGACAATTACGGCATGGCCAACGGGCTTCCTCTTCCAGCAGACATTACTAAGGCAGATCCTGCATCAGGATATGATCCAAATTACCCATGGAAAGATCGTGATCCTAGATTCTATAGTGACATCAGCTATGATGGAATAAAAATTATCCAAGGTTCCATCCCTGACCAAAGTCAGGAAGTGAACAGGCATGCAAACTTATTCTCTGGAGGGAGCTATAGAAACTTAAGTAACGGAAGTCGTACAGGCTACATGAGTAGGAAATTTGTCCCTCTACAAGCCAATAAATACGACAATGCGTATGATTGGGGGACTTCCTTGCATATAAATGTTCCCTATATGAGACTGGCAGACATATACCTAATGTATGCAGAAGCTACACTGATGGGATACAATTCTCCCAATACTCCCAGTGCTACTTTTGGCAAAACCGCGGCACAGGCAGTGGATGAAATCAGGGATAGAGCAGGCATGGCTCCAGTGCATTCTAATTTTCTGGGTTCGGTGGAGGATTTTCTTCCTGAACTGAGAAGAGAACGTGCTGTTGAACTCGCTTTTGAAAGGCATCGATTTACTGATCTTCGGAGATGGTTACTTCTGATAGAGGAACCATATACCATAAAAAGTTCAGTAGAATTCGACCGGGTTGGTGACTTTAACTCAGATGATCCCAAAGAAAACCGGGTAGCAAATATCAGAGAAGAGGTGATTTTACAACGCCCATTCACGGAAAAACACTATTGGCTTCCTTTGAAGGTTTCTGATGTGTCATTGTATCCGGAGATGACCCAAAATCCAGGCTGGTAAGCGTTGCGATTGAATACTTTTCATCATCTAACTGAAAAATCAATGAAATATATAAATATAGTCATGGTATGGTGTGTCCTGGCGCTGGTGTCTCCACTACAGCTTAGGGCACAGAATACCCTTAAAATAGAAATCAATCCGGTGATCAAGACCAGTACCGGTAGGCCCGTGCAAGGTGCAATTGTCACTAGTGAGGAGGATGATTACTCAGCGGTCTCAGACAGTCTTGGTGTAGTGAATTTGGTAGTTACATCCAATACCTATCTATCCGTAGCTGCTCCGGGATATGAAACCCTGCTGATTATGTCTTCCCCTAACTTGGAGGACATCACATTGTATACCAACCTAACAGGACAGAATGTGAAAGTTGCCTTTCAAAATAAGGATAAAGGAGACCTGATGGGAGGAATATCTTATATAAACATGCCGGAGGTTTTAGCTAATAATTACATCACATATCCATTGGATGGATTGGAAGGTTATGTAGGTGGGTTTAATGGGAATCTTTGGGGTAACAGTAGATTATTAATATTGGTAGATGGTGTTCCCCGGGACATTGGAAGTGTTCATCCTACCGAAATAGCTCAAGTTACCTTTTTAAAAGGAGTTAGTGCAGTGGCGCTATATGGCAGCAAAGCTGCCAAAGGGGTAATCATGGTTACCACTAAAAGAGGAGTAGCCAATACGCAGAATGTCATCTTACGTACCAACGTCGGTGTCCACACTCCACGAAGCTATCCTGAGTATCTGGGTTCAGGAGAATATATGTCACTTTACAATGAAGCCAGGGCTAATGATGGGCTTTCTCCTCTCTATTCGGAGAATGATATTTATAATCATTCTTCAGGAAATAATATCTACAGATATCCAAATGTAGATTTTTACAGCCCAGAATACCTACAAGAGTCCTATATCAGGAATGACGGTAACCTGGAAATTTCCGGCGGTAATGAGACGGCTAGGTACTATACCAATGTTGGTTTTATGACTGAAGGGACTGTTTTAGACTTTGGTCAAGCTACCGAAAATAAAAATGAACGATTTAATGTCAGAGGTAATATTGACTTGAATCTCAATGATTTTATTACTGCCAAAGTAGATGCTTCAGCAATCTTCAATAACAGTAACGGAGTCAATGCCAACTATAGCATCGGCGATGATAATATTGACTTTTGGGAAGGCTCTACAATCTTAAGACCTAACAGATTCACTCCGCTTATTCCAATAGACTTTATTGAACAAAGCGATGAAGCATCTATGGGATTTGTAGAGACAAGTGACCATCTGATTGAAGGTAAATACCTGCTTGGTGGTACACAGCTAGATCAGACCAATCCTATGGCTGATATTTATGCAGGTGGCTCTAATAAATTCACAAGCAGACAGTTTCAGTTTAATGCAGGTGTGGATGCTAATTTGAGAAATGTCACCGAAGGGCTGTCATTTAGTTCTTTGTTTGGATTGAATTACTCGACTTCATACCTCCTTTCTTTCGATAATGAATATGCGGTTTACCAACCATCGTGGACCAATTATAACGGAATCGATCAAATAGAAAGTATGACAAAATTTGGACAGGATGCGAGCTCAAGAACTCAAAATATCAATGATAATAATTTTGTTCAAACCGTATCATTTTCTGCGCAGCTAAATTACAAACGCTTATTCCAAGACAAGCACCAGGTTTCTGCAATGCTGATTGCGAACGGTTATCAGATAGCTGAATCCTCTATTTACCATAAAACAAGCAATGCGAATCTTGGGGTGTATTTAGGCTACAATTACCTTCAGAAATACTATGCTGAATTCAGTGGGGCATTGGTGCATTCGGCCAAACTTGCCGAGGGAATGCGTAGGGCATTTTCACCGACTATGACCCTGGGATGGAGAATTGGAGAAGAAGATTTTCTTTCTTCCTCTTCTGTAGTGAATGACCTGAGGCTATCTGTTTCGGCAGGCATTCTCAATACCGATCTGGACATCGATGGATTCTACTTATATGAAGCAATTTATACAGACGAAGGTTCGTGGTATGAATGGAAGGATGGTCTTAACAACACTGGCACTGACGTAAGAAGGGGAGAAAACCTCAACCTCACCTTTCCCAAAAGGGAGGAGATCAGCTTGGAATTAGATGCATCACTCTTCAATAATTCAGTCACCTTGAATAGTTCTGTGTTCACCAGTAAAATGACGGGCTTATTCGTGCAAAACAGTATTCTTTATCCGAGCTATTTTGTTACAGGTTGGCCTATTTCCTCTTGGATTCCTTACGTGAATTATAATAATGACAAGAGGAGTGGGGTAGACTTCAGACTTAACCTTAACAAGAGGGTAGGTGAGGTGAACTGGACACTCGGCGTATCAGGATTGTATTATACTACAGAAGCATCCCGAAGATCTGAAAATTTTGAGAACAGCTATCAGAACAGAGAAGGCATGCCGCTGGATGCCATGTGGGGGCTGGAAAATCTCGGTTTCTTCACCGGTATTGACGATATAGAAAATTCACCTACCCAGGCTTTTGGTGAGGTGAGACCGGGAGATATCAAATACAAAGACCAGAACAATGACGGAGTAGTCAATGCCCAAGATGAAGTGTATTTGGGAAGAGGGGGTTGGTCAGGGGCTCCTTTGACCATGGGATTCAATCTCTCCGCATCTGTAAATAATTTCACTTTGTTTGCCTTGGCTACGCTGAGAACAGGCGCCTATGCCATGAGATCGAATGATTACTTCTGGGTAAATGCCGATGACAAATACTCCGCGGTGGTTCGAGACAGATGGACGGAGGAAACTCAGAATACAGCTACATTCCCTCGTTTGACCACGCTTAATGGCGCAAATAACTTTAGGAGTTCTGATTTTTGGCTTTACAGTACCAACAGATTGGATTTGTCAAAAGTCCAGCTGTCATACTCATTTCCCAGAACCATACTTGGTAATGGATTTATCAAAGAATTGGGGACTTACATCAGTGGTTCAAACCTGCTGACTGTAGGACCCAACAATGATATTTTACAAATGAATATTGGCGGTGCACCTCAAACCCGATTCTATAATTTCGGTATCCAGGCAAAGTTTTAACATGACCCAAAAATTGAATAAGATGAAAAATAAACTATGGTTTCTGATTGGCCTGATTCTAATGATGGCCGGTTGCCAGGATTTGATAGATCCTGCCATTGAAAATATACAAGGGAGGGATGATATGTTGGAAAGACCTCGATTAGCACAAGGCCTTCTGATCAATGCCTACCTGAGAATTCCTACCAATGGATGGAGTTTTAGTGAAATGGCCACTGACGATGCGGTAAGCAATGACCCAAATCATGCCTTCTTGACAATGGCGACAGGCCAGTGGGCATCCAATAACAATCCCGTAAATCAGTGGACTGGAGCACAGTCAGCCATTCAATACCTGAATGTGATGCTAGAGGATGTAGATAGTGTGGACTTTGCCGTGGATCCTATAGTCAACGAAATGTTTGTAGATAGACTTAAGGGTGAATCCTATGGACTTCGGGCTTTGTTTATGTATTATTTGCTACAGGCTCATGGAGGAATGGCGGATGGACAATTGTTGGGTTTACCGATTTTAACGGAATCACAGGATGTGGAATCTGAGTTCAACATTCCCAGAAACTCCTTTGAGGAGTGCATGACCCAATTGTATGCCGATGCAGAGCAAGCTTTGTCCTTACTTCCCCTGGATATGGGGAATATTACTGACCCTTCTTTGATTCCATCTAAATATGGAGATGCTGAAACCGGTCAATACAATCGTGTTTTTGGTGATGATGCCTTTCAGCTGGTTTCAGGAAGAATTGTCAGAGCTGTGATGGCTCAGGCGGCCTTGTTGGCTGCCAGTCCTGCATTCAATCCAAGTGGTGATCTGGAGAAGTGGAAAACTGCCGCAGAACACTCCGCTTCAATTTTGAATACTATCGGGGGAGTAAGCGGTTTGGCTCCCAATGGTGTCACGTGGTTTAGCAACGCTTCTGAGCTTAATGCTATTGGAGGTGGTATAAATCCTGCTGAAATTCTATGGCGCACCTCTATTGGCCAAAGTAATAACTTGGAAGCGGATAACTTTCCTCCTACACTTTTTGGCGATGGTTTGATTAATCCAACCCAAAATTTCGTGGATGCATTTCCTATGGCAAATGGGTACCCTATCGCTGAGGCAGGGAGTGAGTACAATCCACAGTCTCCATACAGTCAACGGGATCCTAGACTGGAGCAATTTGTGGTACTTAACGGAAGTACTGCCGGACCTAGCAATTCTACCATTATCACAGCAGTGGACGGAATTTCAAACGATGCTTTGAATAAGGTAGAGACTTCTACACGAACCGGGTATTATCTGCGAAAGCTACTTCGTCAGGATGTCAACTTAAACCCCAACTCTACCAATTCACAGGTTCATGTAAAGCCAAGAATCAGATATACCGAAATATTCTTAATCTATGCAGAGGCTGCCAATGAAGCTTACGGTCCCATGGGTACCGGCACAGCTGGTTTTTCAGCATACGATGTAGTTAAGGCGATTCGGCAGCGGGCAGGAATCGGTTTGGATAATGGCGATGCGTATTTGGAGTCCATCAAAGGTAATCAAGACGCAATGCGTCAACTAATCCGCAACGAGAGGAGATTGGAATTGAGTTTTGAAGGGTTTAGGTTTTGGGACTTAAGAAGATGGGATGCTGATTTAACAGAAACAGCCCAAGGAATTACTATCGAAAATGATACTCACGAAGTAATGGATGTGGAAAACAGGGTGTATAGTGATTACATGATATATGGCCCCGTTCCCTATAGTGAAACACTGAAGTTTTCAGAACTTAAGCAAAACTCCGGATGGTAATTTCCCTAATGAATTCTACCTACGGGATCCCAATTGACCCTAAACTCACTGACCTATGAAAAATTCTGTTTATATAATTCTACTCCTTTGTTTGGTTTTCTCCTCCTGTCAAAATGAGGATTGGGAATTTCCTGATTTTGATTACCAAACCGTCTACTTTGCCTACCAATATCCGGTCAGGACTATCACGTTGGGAGATGATATCTTTGATACTACTAATGACAACGAAGGTAAATTTCAGATTTTGGCAACCACCGGTGGTGTGTATTCCTCACCGAAGGACGTCTATGTAACTGTCGCTGTGGAAGAAAGCCTTACTCAGGGTTTGCTGTTCAATCAAGATGGAGATCCGGTGGAGGCACTGCCTTCTGAATACTATCAATTAGCAGAACAGACTATTGTAATTCCGAAAGGTGAAGTAGTTGGCGGAATAGATATCCAATTGAACAGTGGATTTTTTAACGATCCTAAAGCTATCAAAAACAGTTATGTCTTACCGTTGCGGATCACTGAAATAGCTAATGCCGACTCTGTCTTATCAGGAGAAGGCTTGGTGCCAAATCCCTTAAGAAACAATCCTGCGGACTGGACGGTGCAACCCAAAGACTTTGTGCTGTATGCGCTTAAATATGTTAATCCTTGGCATGGAAATTACCTACGTCGTGGGCAGGATATCATTGAGGGAAGCACAGGGAATTCCGGTTTGGATGAGACAGTAAACAGACACGAAGAATTTGTGGAGGATGATGAGGTCAACTCTTTGATCACCAGTGAGCTTAATGAAGTGGAGTTTCCGCTGGCTTTTCCAGGTCAGGATGGAGAAAATATCTCAGCGGATTTGAAACTGACTTTTGATGAAAGTGGTAATTGTACTGTTTCTGCCTTAGGCACTGGCTATTCAGCAAGCGGGACAGGCCAATTTGTTTCCAAAGGAGAAAAAAACAGCTGGGGGAATAAGGATAGGGATGTACTGTATTTATCCTATGAAATCAATTTGCCTGAAATGCAGATAACCAGCATGGATACACTGGTAATTCGAGACAGAGGTGTTGGTTTTGAAACGTTTACTCCAGTGTATAGTGATAATTAATTAGACCAAGATTTTATGAAATCGAGCAGGACTAAAAATTCACACACTGGGATGATTATAAAGTATGCGAGATTCCATATGACCATTAAAAACAATTATAAACAGATGAAATTTATATATATTAAATGTCTGTCAATACTGGCAATTTCCATAGGAGCCAGCTCCTGTGTGAATCATATGGCAACTGATGAATTTCAGGTGGAAAAGCCTATGCCTATTGCTGAACAGGAAGTGCTTAATTCCTATGGCGTGCTTAAAAGTTATATCGATACCCTGGCTTACCCGGATTTCAAACTAGGGGGCGCAGTGGACATGGCCGAATATTCCGGTAAAGGCGTAATGTACCGATTGATCAACAGTAATTTTGATGAAATCACCGCTGGATATGGTATGAAGCACGGGGCCGTGGTTCAGGCAAATGGGAATTTTGATTTTAGCAATGTGAATTCCACCTTGGAAGCCGCCTCAACTGCAGGGACCTCTGTTTTTGGACATACGTTAGTATGGCATGCCAATCAAAATGCAACGTATTTAAATAGCCTTTTGGAGCCTCTGGTAGTAAATTCACCTCCATTTGCCAATGAATTAGATCTTTCAGCCCCTATGTCTGGCGAAATGGAAGAGTGGGAAAAGACAGGAAACGTCACGATTGAATCTGGTCAGGGAATGGGTGCGGGAACTTCTGCTTTCGTATTAACTGCCGGTTCTGGTACTGATCCTGAAAGTTTACAGCTAACAACTCCTGAAATCCCAGTAATACAGGGAAAGGAATATGAAGTAGTCGTATATATTAAATCTGATGTTGTGGGTACGGGAGGTATTACCTTTGAAGGACTTTCCAACAATGCCCCGGAAATCGACTGGATGAATACAGGTTCTGATAGTTCAGCTTTCGAAACAAGTATCTCCTGGCAGGAGATCCGTTTCGTTGTGAGTGATTTTGAAGGAAGTAGTTTTAAAATGAATTTTAATCTGGGCTACGTTCCTGATGCATCCTACAGCATAGATATCAATAACCTGTATGTGTATGATCCAGATGGAGAGCCGGCAATAACTAACCTTGTTTCTGCAGGAGACTTTGAAACTGGCACTGGCTGGGGAGGCTGGGGAAATGGTTCCTCTCGGGGAGTAACAGATGAAGGAATGGGATTTGGTGGATCTGGTAAATCATTTTTTGTAACCAATCCTTCTGTGACGGGTGGATTCTGGGAGGTACAGACCTCTTATGAACTTGCTGAACCCTTGAAAAATGGTGAGGAGTATAAGCTGAGTTTCTGGGTAAAAGGGGATGCCGAAGGGATCATTAGACCAGAACTACAGAGCCCAAATTATTCTTCCAATGGCTTCGGCCAGGTTGGTGTAACCAAGGAATGGAAGCAGGTTGAATTGACTGTAATGGCAACCGCTGATGATCGCATACGCTTTGTAGTTTCATATGGTGAATATGCAGGTACAGTTTACCTTGATAATGTTGTGCTCAGCAGTGCATCACTATCCGGTGGAAGTACTACGTTAGTTCAAAAGACCGAGGAAGAAAAGAATTCCATAATATCCGAAGAGTTTGAACGATGGATTTCTGGGATGCTTGCTAATTCTAAAGACCATATCACAGCCTGGGACGTGGTCAATGAGCCAATGGACGATAACAATCCTTCGGAATTAAAAACCGGTGTTGGCAATCCCAATCTTCCAACAGATCACTTTTTTTGGCAGGATTACCTAGGTAAGGACTATGCTGTAAAAGCATTTGAACTTGCTGCACAGCATGGAAATCCTGACGATAAGTTATTCATCAACGATTATAACCTAGAATACAGTCTGGCTAAGTGTCAGGGATTGATTGATTATGTGAGCTACCTTGAAACCAAGGGAGTTACCGTGGATGGTATAGGTACTCAGATGCATATCAGTATTGATTCGGATAAAGAAAAAATAGTGGAAATGTTCAAGATGCTCGCAGCAACAGGAAAGCTAATAAAAGTATCTGAATTGGATGTACGAGTTAATTCCACTAATCCAACTCCCGAAGCGCTTGATCTTCAGCGGGAAATGTACCAATTTGTTGTAGAGAAATACCTGGAACTTGTTCCAGCCACTCAACGCTATGGAATCACAGTTTGGGGAGTGAGAGACAGTGATGAAAATTCTAACTGGCTACCAGGAGACAAGCAAGGCCTGTGGGACCTCAATTTAAACCGAAAGCCAGCATATGTTGGATTTGCGGAAGGACTGGAAGGAATGTAAATGATTATAAGTGCTAGTTAGCTGCCAAAAGTGGCATACTAGCTAGCACTATTGTTAGCAAGCCTTCTAAAATTACGAATCGATTACCAATTCCTATTCTCAATAACCCTTAACCTATCAATTATGAAAAAGTACTCTTTAGTCTTGGGGCTCCTTATTATTTTTAGTTGTACACTCTGCATCGCACAGGAATCAGAAATAAAGGAGGATTTTAAACGCTCAGTCAAAAACCAACCCGGAAAGGATTATCCCCAAGTAAATTCGCAGGGATATGCAAGATTTAAAGTTGAAGCACCCCTCGCAGAAAGTGTAAATGTGAGTCTCGGTCTTGGAGGAAGAGGAGGGACAGACCTTGTTAAGGGTGAAGACGGAATTTGGTGGGGAACTACTGAAGGCCCCATGGATGAAGGTTTTCATTACTATCATTTGACAATTGATGGTGGAGTTTTTAATGATCCTGGCGCTTTGAATTATTATGGTTCTACCCGTTGGGAAAGCGGTATTGAAATTCCTGCACACGACCAGGATTTTTATGCGCTTAAGAATGTGCCTCATGGAAATGTACAGCAGGTATTGTTTCCTTCACCAAGTACGAGTACTTCCAGAAGGGCATTTGTATATACTCCTCCAGGATATGAAAAAGATCCATCCAAGCGCTACCCCGTCTTATATCTACAACATGGATGGGGGGAAGATGAAACGGCTTGGAGTAATCAGGGCCATGCCAATCTGATCATGGATAATCTGATAAGTGAAGGAAAAATAACACCTTTCATTATAGTTATGACTTACGGGATGACCAACGAAGTAAAATTTGGAGGATTGAGGGACTTTAAAGTAGATGCCTTCCAAACGGTACTTGTGGATGAATTAATTCCGCACGTGGATTCAACTTTTAGAACGCTGGCCAATCAGGAAAATAGGGCAATGGGCGGACTTTCGATGGGAGGTATGGAAACTCACTCCATCACATTGAATAAGCCAGATGTTTTTTCCGGCTATGCACTGCTAAGCGGTGGAGTCTATTCACCAGAAGAACTGAAGGATTCTTCAAAGCCGGCTTTAATTTTTCTCAGCGCAGGTAGTAAAGAGAATCCTGACCGGGTAAGAAATGCAGCCTCGGCATTAAAAGAGGCAGGATATAATGCGGTTTCTTATGTTTCTGAAGGTACTGCCCATGAATTCCAGACATGGAGACGTAGCTTATATGAACTAGCCCCACTTCTGTTTTCGAAGTAATTATCTTGTTGATTGTGAATGATTTTCAAAGCTTAATTATGAGCCAGCGATAGAAGCAAATTGGAATTACCATTAAACGTTAATTCCATTTTTCAACTTTTTTTTTCTTTAACTTAAGAAAACCATTAATAGATTTCAATGAAGAAGCTTTTTACAATTCTATTTGTATCCATAGTAAGTATAGGATACGCACAACATGATCAGCTAAAGCTGTGGTACAAGCAATCAGCAGGTGAAGTGTGGACGGATGCCTTGCCCATAGGAAATGGAAGACTTGGCGCTATGATCTATGGAAACGTAGAACAGGAAATCATTAAACTAAATGAGCATACTGTCTGGTCAGGAGGTCCAAACCGAAATGACAATCCTGATGCACTTGATGCCTTGCCAGAAATCCGAAAACTTATTTTCGAAGGCAAGCAGAAGGAAGCTGAGCTACTCGCTGCCAAAACCATCCAAAGCAAAAAATCCCACGGACAGAAGTTTCAGCCTGTAGGCAATCTGATCATTGACTTTCCTGGCCATACTAATTTTACCGATTACCGGAGGGAGCTTGATATTGAGCAGGCAATTTCTAAAGTGAGCTATGTTGTTGATGGAGTCACATACACCAGAGAAGCAATTGCTTCCCTTGCAGATGAGGTGATTGCTGTTCGACTCACAGCCAATGAACCGGGTAAAATTTCGTTTACTTCCTACTTAACTACCCCACAGCCCAATGCTAAAGCGGGTAGTAATGCCGCTAAAGATCTTGTGCTCTCAGGCACTACTACCGACCACGAAGGGGTACAGGGTCAGGTAAAGTTCACCGCCTTATCAAGAATCAAAACCAAAGGAGGGGAGCTCACAGCTAATGACAGTTCACATGTCGTGACCGGTGCTGATGAAGCAACAATTTACATATCCATTGGCACTAATTTCAATAATTATAAAGACCTGGGTGGAGATGATGTTAGCCGTGCAGAAGGTTTTCTGGAGAAAGGATCTGTACGTTCATTTCCTGATTTATTAAAGACACATGTAGAGGCTTATCAAAACTATTTCAATCGGGTCAGCTTGGATTTGGGAGATTCAGAAGCTTCCCAATTTCCGACTGATGTTCGGTTAAAGAATTTCAGAACCACCAATGATCCCCAATTGGTCACGCTTTACTATCAATATGGACGGTATTTGTTGATATCCTCTTCTCAGGCAGGAGGGCAGCCTGCCAATCTACAAGGGATTTGGAACAGTGAAATGTCTCCTCCATGGGACAGCAAGTATACGATCAACATCAATGCGCAGATGAATTATTGGCCTGCAGAAAAAACGAATCTGGCAGAACTGCATGAACCATTTCTCAAAATGGTCAGCGAAATGGCAGAAGCAGGAGAAGAAACAGCCAAAGTAATGTATGGAGCCCGTGGCTGGATGGCTCACCACAATACGGATATTTGGAGAATTACCGGACCTGTGGATGCAATTTTCTGGGGAATATGGAGTGGAGGAGGAGCTTGGACCAGCCAACACCTCTGGGAACACTTTCTATATTCTGGTGACTTGGAGTATTTGAAGTCAATTTACACTGTATTAAAGGGAGCAGCCACCTTTTATGTAGATTTTCTGGTCGAGCATCCGGATAAAAAGTGGTTGGTGGTGAATCCAGGTACTTCACCGGAAAATGCGCCCAAAGCACATGGAGGATCTTCCTTGGATGCCGGCACTACCATGGACAACCAGCTAGTTTTCGATGCATTTAGCACCGTAATCCAAGCTGCAAAATTGTTGGACATACAAGATGCTTTTACTGATACATTACGCGTGATGCGTGACCGCCTGCCACCGATGCACATTGGTAAACACGGGCAGCTTCAGGAGTGGCTGGAAGATATTGATGATCCGAATGATCACCATCGCCATATTTCACATTTGTATGGATTATTCCCCTCCAATCAAATTTCCCCATACAGGACTCCTAAGTTAGCAGTTACATCGGAAAAAACCTTGATCCAACGAGGTGATGTCTCTACAGGATGGAGTATGGGCTGGAAGGTCAATTGGTGGGCAAGGATGTTAGACGGAAACCATGCATATAAACTGATTCAGAATCAGCTTTCACCTGTGGGTTCAAATCAGGGAGGTGGGGGATCTTACAATAACCTGTTTGATGCACATCCGCCATTCCAGATTGACGGGAATTTTGGATGCACTTCCGGCATCACCGAAATGCTGGTGCAGAGTGCCAATGGAGAAATTCATCTCCTGCCTGCTTTACCAGATGTTTGGTCTACAGGAAGTATTACTGGCATCCGTGCAAGAGGAGGATTTGAGGTAGTAGAGCTAGTATGGAAGGATGGAGAAATAGAGAAATTGGTGGTTAAATCTACTATTGGTGGAAATCTTAGACTTCGTTTACCTAATGCAATGCAATTAGCTAATGGAGAATCGATTGAAAGTGCTGGAGGAGAGAACTCAAACCCTTTCTATTTTATTCCCGAAACTCCTGAGCCTATTATTTCTAATGAGGCAACAATAGAGCTTCCTGAGCTGAGAGAATCGGTCTCCTATGATTTGTCAACTTCTGCGGGGCAGCTTATTACACTTCTAATATCAAAATTGAGGTGTCAATTTTCTATGAAACAGGGTGGGATTTTATCCTTAGTAAAACCAAGATGAGCAACTATGAATAACTTCAGAGCATTAGGTTTCAGGTTAATAATGGCTTTGTTGGTTTATGGCATAGTCTCCTTTCCTGCCTTAGGCTCTAAGTTAATGACACAGCAAAAATCGGTCTCCAAGGCGCTTATCGTCGATGGTTTTAGTAACCACGATTGGAAACAAACTTCTGCTGTCATAAAATGGATTTTGGAAGGCAGCGGAAAATTTGATGTGGAAGTGACTACTATCCCTTTGGACAGTGCTAGTTGGAAGATATGGAATCCTGATTTTGCAGCTTATGATGTAGTTATTCAAAATACCAATAATATTCATAATCTAGCTTTGAGCTGGCCAACACAAGCTCAGAAGAATCTGGAGAAATATGTAAAAAACGGAGGGGGGCTATATATTCTGCACTCGGCAAACAATGCATTTCCCCAGTGGCGCGAGTATGACAAAATGATTGGACTGGGATGGAGAGCTGTCGACATGGGCATAGCTATAGAAGTAGATTCTATGATGAATTTAGTGAGATATGAGCGAGGAGTAGGGAAAGGAACAAGTCATGGGGATCGATTCGATGCACTCATTCAGGTCATGACCAGTCATCCGATTAATAAGGGCTATCCTAAGTCCTGGAAGACGGTAAATACGGAAGTGTACAGCTTTCCAAGAGGCAATGCTGAAAATATAACGGTACTATCAAGTGCCTATGACAGCACAGATACCAAAAGAATTTGGCCGGTAGAATGGATTGTCTCATATGGCAACGGGAAAGTTTACAATTCAAGTATGGGGCACCTATGGCATGGGGAAACCTATCCCGAGTCGTATCGATGTGTCGGTTTCCAGACCACCGTGATAAGAGCGGCTGAATGGTTGGCAACCGGACAAGTGACTTATCCTATGCCGGCCAGTTTTCCTGATGGAAAAAATGCCAGTTTAAGACCAGCCGGGGAATTTGCTACAGTTGACGAAGACTAAGCCAGTAAAGCTATTGTTAGCTATTGCGATCTGGTCAAGAAAAACGTTACTTAAGCATCTTTAATCATTACTATTCACTAAACCCATTACCTATTTAATCATTATGTATATCCGCTTTTCTGACAGTAAAGTAATAAAAGCAATAAAGGATAAGGTAAACCCTAGTATTGAGGTTACTTCGGTCACCCGTCATCGGTCTTCCTGCCAGCAAGCCAAAGAAAATGAGGCAACTGGCATCTCTGCGGATAATCATATTTACCATTAATTCCTATGAAAAAAAGTAGATCATTCCCTTACATTGTCTGTTTGGTATTTTGCCTTGTATCTATGAAAGGTTTTTGCCAAGATCCCAACCTTTACGTTTTTCTGAGTTTCGGTCAATCGAATATGGAAGGAAGTGCCCGCTTTGAAGCGCAGGACACGGTGGCCAATAACCGATTTATGCTTATGCAGGCAGTTGACTGTCCAGATCTGGAAAGAGAAAAAGGCAATTGGTATCCAGCAGTTCCCCCGCTCAGCCGATGCAATACCGGACTGACTCCAGGAGATTATTTTGGCAAGACGCTGGCGCAAAGTCTTCCTGACAGCATCAAGATCGGTATCATCAATGTGTCTGTTGGAGGTTGTAAAATTGAACTTTTCCAAAAGGACAGTTATGAATCTTATGTAGAAACTGCACCGGATTGGATGAAAGGAATGATTGCCCAGTATGACGGTAACCCTTATGGTAGGCTGGTGGAACTTGCAAAACAGGCACAGCAAGATGGGGTGATTAAAGGTGTTTTGCTTCATCAGGGTGAGTCAAATACTGGCGATGCAACTTGGCCAAATAAGGTTGCCAGGGTTTACGATAATCTACTTAGCGACCTTGGGCTTGAACCAAATTCAGTCCCTTTATTGGCTGGAGAATTGGTGAGTGCTGAAGAAGGAGGTAAATGTGCAAGTATGAACCCTATTATCGCAAAGCTGCCAGATGTGATTCCAAATTCCTACGTGATTTCCTCCAAAGATTGCGAAGCTGTAGCTGATGGACTTCATTTTTCAGCCGCAGGATACCGATTATTGGGATCCAGATACGGCGAAAAGATGAGTGAACTTCTGTTGTATGAATAATTTCATGGAGTATCCCAATACTTTTCCCAGAACAATAACCTATAAAACTATATGAAACACTCAAAATACCTAGTACTCCTATTGTTGCTTTTTGGTAGCCATATCCAGGCCCAGCAACTGGAAAAAGAAGCTCCGGCGGGCTTTGATCAGCCCAGAGGTGGCATAGAACACGGGAAGATTGATTCCATTACTTATACCTCAAAGACGGTGGGTACTGAACGTAAAGCCTTGATTTATACACCTCCGGGATATTCCAAAGGCAATAAGTATCCGGTTCTTTACCTACTCCACGGGATAGGTGGTGATGAGAAAGAATGGCTTAATGGTGGCCATCCTGAAGTGATATTAGACAATTTGTATGCAGATGGAAAGTTGGAGCCAATGATCGTTGTGATGCCAAATGGACGAGCCATGAAGGACGACCGAGCGGGGGGTAATATTATGGCCCCGGATAAAGTACAAGCTTTTGCGACTTTCGAGCAGGATCTATTGAATGATTTGATTCCTTTTATCGAAAAAGAATATCCAGTGCTTACTGATCGGGAACATCGAGCGATTGCTGGACTTTCAATGGGCGGAGGACAATCATTGAATTTCGGCTTGGGCAATCTAGATAAATTTGCTTGGGTTGGTGGGTTTTCATCTGCACCGAATACCAAAGCTCCAGAGGAATTGGTTCCTGATCCGGAAAAGGCAAAAGAGCTGCTGAAAGTGCTTTGGATCTCTTGCGGAGATGCGGATGGATTGCTGCGCTTTAGTACTCAAACGCATGAATATCTAGTAGAAAATGATGTGCCCCATATCTATTATCTAGAAACCGGCGGACATGATTTTAAGGTATGGAAAAACGGGTTATACATGTTCTCCCAACTCCTGTTCAAACCTGTAGATCAATCCAAATTCAACCAATATAGTAAACTAGGAACACCAGCTGAGACAAATATTAGATCGGCAAGCTATCCTCAGATATTCCCTGATCACAGGGTGGCATTTAAAATAAATGCTCCTGAGGCTAACAAGTTGCAGCTGGATCTGGGAAAGAAATACGATATGGTGAAAAATGAGGAAGGAATCTGGGAAGTTACCACGGATTCCCTTAGTGAGGGATTTCATTATTACTCATTGATCATTGATGGGTTGGCTGTAGCCGATCCGGCAAGTGAAACTTTTTATGGAATGGGCAGGATGGCTAGCGGAATTGAAATCCCATTCAAAGGAGATGGCTATTATGAGCTCAAAGATGTTCCACATGGTGAGGTTAGGAGAGTACGTTACTTTTCCAATGTGCTGAGAACCTGGAGACAGTTTTTCATTTACACACCTCCTGGGTACGATTCGAATACTGTGGAGGAATATCCAGCCCTATATATTTATCATGGTGGTGGAGAAGACGAGACAGGTTGGGCAAGGCAAGGTAAAACTGACCTGATTTTGGATAATCTGATTGCTGAAGGAAAAGCCAATCCTATGCTTGTGGTGATGCCAGATGGGAATATGCCAGCAAGCGCTTTTACAGATAATGGATTAAAACAATTTGAAAGAGAACTCAGAGAAAGTCTTATCCCTTACATTGAAGAAAACTACCGGGCTAAATCCGACTCCCAAAGCAGGGCATTGGCAGGACTTTCCATGGGAGGAATCCAGACCTTGTATGCAGGCGTGAATAATACTGATCTATTCGCTTATCTCGGAGTATTCAGTTCTGGTTGGATAGCCTCAAGACAGACTGAAATAGTAGATGCCCAATATGCCTTTATGAAAGACAATTCAGATAAAATCAATTCAGAGCTTGCTATGTTTTGGATTGCAATGGGAGGAAAAGAAGATATTGCATACGAAAACTGTCAAATAATGATGCGAAAATTCGATGAGATAAATATCGACTATACCTATTCCGAATATCCGGGAGGACATACCTGGCCTGTATGGAGAAGTAATTTATACAACTTTTCCCAAACATTGTTTTAGATTGTTGACAAGTCTAATTATGTAACAAACAATTTACAAGGAATGCAAATGAAAACAGTAATACTAAAGGAGCCGGGAAGCTGGGAAGTAAGTGAAACGAGCGTAGACAGATCTTTGGAGGATGACCAAGTACTTCTGAAGGTCCACAGAATAGGTGTTTGTGGTACTGATATGCATGCCTTTAGAGGTAAACAACCATTTTTTTCCTATCCCAGAATATTAGGTCATGAGCTTGGATTAGAGGTTGTTGAAATAGGGAAACAGGTATCCCGTGTGAAAATCGGAGATAAATGTGCGCTAGAACCCTACTTTAATTTCAAAGAAGATCAGGCTGTAAAATTGGGTAAAACCAACTGCGGAGAATTTATTTCCGTATTTGGAGTTCATCAGGATGGTGGCATGCAGGAGTATATCAAAGTGTCTGCCAGGTACCTCCATAAATCATCAAAACTCTCCTATGATCAACTGGCTTTAATTGAGCCTTTAGGAATTGGATGTCATGCAGTAAGCAGGGCCAATATAACCTCAGAGGATAAAGTTTTGGTAATTGGAGCTGGCCCAATTGGTTTGGCTACCATGCAATTTGCTTCGATAAAGCAGGCTAAAGTTGTTGCTTTGGATATCAACGAAGACCGTTTGCGGTTCTGTTTCCAGAATTTGGATCTTGTAGGAACTGTGAATGCTAATTCTGCTGATGTCATCGAGCAACTGAGGGATCTTTTTGATGGAGATCTTCCCACAGTGGTAATGGATGCTACCGGGAATGAGCATTCCATGAAAAACACCCTTGACTATGTTGCCTTTGGAGGAAAAATAGTTTTCATCGGACTTTACCAAGGAAATTTTACTTTTTTTGATCCGCTGTTTCATAGAAAGGAAATCACACTACTCGCCAGCAGAAATGCATTGGGAGCTGACTTCGAAGAGATTATATCTCTTATGGAAGAGGACAAAGTAGCTACTGACCATTGGATAACCCATCGTGTACCCTTTGAGGATTTACCTAAGCGATTTGAATCACTTCTTAACCCTGAATCTGGTGTGATCAAAGCTATGGTTGAGCTATAGACTTCTACTCAAGAGCGTTTTTCAAAGACTTTTGATAATATCTATCTCAATTAACTTTAGACGGTAACTCGAACTCATGCTCGATT
Organism: Algoriphagus aurantiacus; assembly: GCF_035156405.1. Taxonomy (NCBI): domain Bacteria; kingdom Pseudomonadati; phylum Bacteroidota; class Cytophagia; order Cytophagales; family Cyclobacteriaceae; genus Algoriphagus; species Algoriphagus aurantiacus. The sequence goes on from NZ_JAXRUT010000006.1 coordinate 179,493, forward strand.
TCACCATTTGTATTAAGTAGATAAATCAATAGGATAAGGTGAGCCGAAATTGCTGTACGGCCTTGGCTGAATTCCAGTAATACTAGAAAATTTTAGTATAGTTGTAAACCGAAAACCATCCGGAATTACGCCCTGTAAAGTCCTTTTTATAAAACATTACCATGTATCTTTTAAAATCCATTTTTCTTTCCGTTTTAGTTGTTGTTGTGAGCTCTTGTGAAGAGGTCAAACCGCCTGAGCCCGTTGGACCCCTTCCTTCAGAAAATCAGATGGCTTGGCAGGATTTGGAATATTATGCATTTGTACATTTCTCTGTCAATACCTATACAGATATGTCTTGGGGATTTGGAGATGAGGACCCCGCCATATTCAATCCCGAAAAGTTGGATGTGAGACAATGGGCAAGGATTGCCAAGGAAGCTGGAATGAAGGGGATTATTCTAACCGCCAAGCACCACAGTGGATTCTGCCTTTGGCCGTCCGAGTACACCGATTATACGATAGCAAATTCACCATGTAAGGATGGAAAGGGAGATATCGTACGCGAAATGGCTGAAGCATGTAAGGAGTATGGGCTTAAACTCGGCATTTATCTTTCTCCTTGGGATAGAAATTATGCAGAGTACGGCAGTCCTGAATACATCACCTATTTTAGAAACCAGCTTACTGAACTATTGACAAACTACGGTGAGATTTTCGAAGTATGGTTTGACGGGGCTCATGGCGGTTCCGGATATTATGGAGGGGCGAACGAGACCCGTACAATAGATCGGAGTACTTACTACGATTGGCAGAATACATATGACTTGGTTCGAAAACTACAGCCTAACATAGTGATCTGGAACGATGGGGGTGTCAGGGCTGATTTACGCTGGGTGGGTACCGAAGCTGGATATGTTGGAGAGACCAATTGGAGTTTATTGAATGCCACCGGGGATGTGCCGGAGGATATGTTACGACATGGAGTGGAAGATGGAGACTCCTGGGTTCCGGCTGAGGTAAATACCTCTATACGTCCAGAATGGTTTTATCATCCCAAAGAAGATGATAAAGTAAAAACCTTACCTGAATTAATGAATACGTATTATCACTCTATTGGTCGGAATGGTACGTTGTTATTGAATTTTCCGATAATGCCCAATGGTCTGATACATGAAAAAGACGAGAAGGCAGTATTGGAATTTGCAAATGCCGTTAAGGAAGTATTTGATGAGAATTTAGTGGAAAATGCAGAGACAGAGGCAAGTAACGTGCGGGGAAACAGCTCTACTTTTTCGGCCGATAAAGCAATCGATACCAACACTGATTCTTATTGGACTACCGATGATGGAGTTTCTACCGGCTCTCTAACTATCACTTTCGATAAGTCTACAAGCTTTAATAGATTTTTAGTTCAAGAGTATATTCGATTGGGCCAGCGCGTGAAGACTTTTACACTGGAAGCACTTATTGATGGTAATTGGGAAGAGCTGGCTTCAGAGACGACAATAGGCTATAAGCGGATTTTACGTTTTCCAACAGTAGAGGCGACCAAAATAAGATTGAATATTACCGATTCAAAGAGTAGCCCGCTCATCTCAACTGTCGGAGTGTATCATGCTCCACAGATTCTTACGGCTCCTATCATTAACCGGAACCAATTCGGTGAAGTGATTATTACCCCGGGTGATTCCGAATCGGAAATTTATTATACGCTGGATGGTGTTGAACCTACTTCAACTTCAAGTAAGTACACTGAGCCATTCAGTACAGACGATGGTAAGATCCTGGTAAAAGCTGTGGCATATAATTCCAATACAGGGAAAAGCAGTCCGATAACAGAAGAGAAATTTGATATTTCTAAAAAGAACTGGAAAGTAGTGGGAGTAGAAGATGGAGAGGTGAATAAGGTAATCGACGGAAATACGGGATCATCCTGGTATCAGGACAAAGAATCCAATCTTCCTAAAAGTATTGTGATTGATTTGGGAAAAGAACAGAATCTGATTGGGTTTAGTTATCTACCTGACCAAAACTGGTGGGGTGACGGCATCATCACGGATTATCGGTTTTATGTATCTCAGAATGGCAGCCAATGGAGACTTGTGAACCAAGGTGAATTCTCAAATATCAAAAACAACCCTTTAAAGCAAGTCAAATCATTTAAGTCGGAGAAAGCGCGTTACATCAAATTGGAAGCGTTAAGAAATACCAACAACAATAATACAGTCGGATATGCTGAAATTGATGTGATTACACAGTAACAGAAATTCTGAAGTCATTGGATACGGGAATAGTTTGTCAAAAAGCTGAAAGGTAAGTTGCATACGTTCCAGGAAATGCTCGCCGGCTGGAAACGGAATCACTCGAAACCAACAAATCTGGCGAGCATGTTTTTGGAAACCACTACGAAAGACCAGCAATCACTCCATCATCTACTGGTGAAAAAGTGGGGTGTGTGCAAAAGCAGTTAAGCTGATTGTACTATAAAAAAAGAATACGGGAATAACCATACTCCCTCTGAATCCTTGCTAGTTGGGGTTGTTGGCTTTTTGATTTGGCCTAAGCTTATTTAGTTTTTTCATAGCTGACATATATAACCTTTAGCCTCAAATTCCTATTGTTCAAGTATTTTTTAGGATCCAGATTCTAGCTAAACTGAGAAAAGTACTCATTTAGTTAATATGGAAACATGCCTATACCTTATTAAACACATAAAGCTCCTCCACTAAAGTTTGTTATTAGGATCTTTATGCAAAAAATTATGGGATATTATAAAGTTTAGGTTTGTTATAGTCTTTGCTAGCACGGCATTTATGACAGTTTACGAAACGTGGCTTCTAGTACATGTGATGTTTGTTTGACCGTTTGGAATTTGCCATGTTGCAGTGTTATTCTGACCCCAAATGGATTTGGCATATTGCAGCTTCTTGGGAAGTTATAAGACCAGGATTTCTGAGAATCTTAATTTCCCCGTTAGGGAAATTACCTGTAATTGTGAGTATTGATGCCCTGAGCCTTTTCAATTCAATATTCAGGGGGATTAGCGAAGATCACAACTGTAAATAAGCATCCGGTTTGGTTTCGAAAAAGAGAATTTGAAAGAAAGCAATGTATGCCAAGGGTCGATTTCGCTGTTTGAAAAATCCGCTGAATCTCTTGGTGCTTCATAATATCATGTTGTTTTTCACCTGTTTACAATTTGATTTTATTGGTCGCCCCGATTAGTCGGGGCGGGCAATGGAATCTCGCACCTGCCGGCAGGTGGTTGATAATCATCCCTCCGTGTGTTACTTGCGTCATGCTCGATTTCATCTTATATTTTACAATTATCCTATAGCAGTTAAGTATGAAGTGGTTAAACCGTGTTTTATGTATATTAATACTAGTGCATTTTTTCACAGGGAATGTGATAGGGCAGCGGCATTATCAATTTCAACATCTCACGACCGATGAAGGGCTTTCCAATAGTAATGTCAGCGCTGTTTTAAAGGATAGCTATGGCTTTTTATGGATTGGAATGGAATCTGGACTAAACCGTTACGATGGCTATGGATTTAAAAGTTACTCTGCTGCACTTGGAGAATCCAATACCAGCCCATTAAATAATATATGGGGGTTGAAGGAAGATGGGCTGGGCAATATCTGGATCAGTAACTTCTCTAATATGGTGTACATCCGCAGCAAGGATAATTTCGTAACTGACGTTTCTGGATTTTTGCGAGGCTTGGGAATACTTGTAGATCAGGATTTTCAAGTGTATGTGGATAAAAAAAAGGATATATGGGTGCTGGATAAGAAGAAGATGCATCACTACAATACACATACAAGCACCGTGAGTGTTTTCAATTTGAATGTGCAGTTAGATGAAGTGGCTTCTGTCCGCTTAAGTGATGATGGAGAATATTTGTATGGAGTTTTAGAACCGGGAATGTTATGGCAAATGCATAAGCAGACGGGGACTCAGAAACTGTATAGGCTAGAAGATATAGAGCACCCCGAACTATACAATAAAGTATATGCAGATAGCCGCGGTGGCTTATGGCTCTTTTCCGGTAAATCCGGTCTGGTATATTATCGGACCAACCCAAATGCCGGTTGGAAGAAATTATTGATGAGTTCAAATGGCAAAGGGACTAGCAACAGGGTTTTGGGTATTCTGGATGATGAAAGTGGCCAAGTATGGATAGGAACCGATCATAACGGGTTGTTTATATATGATAGAGCGAGCGGGAACCTTACCAATCTACTGGAGGATCAGGAAAATAAAACATCGATATCATCCAATAATGTGGCATGCCTTTACAGGGACGATAGCGGGATTATATGGATAGGGCATAATAAAAAAGGCATGTCATATTATCATGACAGTTTTAACAACATCATCAATGCCGACTATTCCGAATGCAGGGATGTCAGTGCGATTCTGGAGGATCTGAAAGGAAATATTTGGTTGGGTACGGATGGAAATGGATTATTCTTAAAAGAAAATACAGCTAGCGGGAAAATCAAGAAGCTGCCAATAGGCAACAGCACGGCTATTGTTTCTTTATTGGAAGACCATAAAGGACGGATCTGGATCGGAACATATTTGGAAGGTCTTATTTGTTATGAAAATGGGGAGTTTAGGCGTTACACAACCAGGAACAGTGGACTGGCTTCAAATAACATTTGGAGCATGAAGGAAGATCGGTACGGAAATATATGGATTGGCACTTTGGAAGGGGGAATACAATATCTCCGCAATGACAAAGTGGGATTGGATTCCCTTGAAACCGTCTGTGAGTGGATGAAGCATCCTCTTGATATGCATTATGACGGTGGGGATAAGCTATACGTCGGAACTGTCTTTGGACTCAATGTGGTGGACATTACCACCGGCAGCTGTACTGTTCTTGTGGGGAATTCCCAGGGAACTCAGGATTTCAGTCAAATGCTAATATCCAATGTCCATAAAGCTGAAAATGGTAATATTTGGCTAGGACATCCAAGTGGTGTTACCCTTTGGGATGTGAAGAAGGATACACTTTATTTTATAGATGAGAGCAATGGTCTTACCGATAATATCGTACGCGGCATCATCGAAGATGATAACCATAACATTTGGGTGACCACAAGCAATGGTCTTTCGGTTCTTTCCACAGAGCGTGATAGTCAAGATTTCCTGAGGGTAAGCAGCAGAAATTTTTCTACCAAAGATGGATTCAAAAATAACTATTTCAACAATCGGTCTATATATAAGCTCCGCAACCGTGATATCCTTGTAGGCGGAACAGAAGGGTTTAGCATTGTCAATCCAAATAAAATAGTGGAAAAAAACCAACCGCTTGCCGAAGTGAGTTTTACGGGCTTGAGTGTAGGGAATAATAGTATTAAAGTGGATTCCCTTTACAATGGTCATACATTTCTGAAGCTCCCTATGGAACAAACAGATTCCCTGACTTTTCAGCATAGTGATCGACTGATTGCATTGCAGTTCACTACGGGTGATTTGCTGTACGCCGAAAAGGTAAGGTACGCCTATAAGCTGGACGGATTCAGTCCAGATTGGATTACAATACAAGAAAATAAGGTTGTGTTTTCTTCATTGGCGCCGGGCACGTATAAGCTCTATGTCAAGGCTAGTAACAGTGACGGGGTTTGGAATGATATTCCGACTGTTTTGTATATTACAGTCACCCCTCCTTTCTATTTGTCAAGTTGGGCAATTGCTTTATATATAGCTTTCGGTATCGGGATCATCTTGTACGCTATATTCCGTACTCGGAACCATCATCGCACCAGACTTGAGCAGCAAAGGACTCAATTGGAAAGAGAACAGGAGGTTAATCTCAATGAAATGAAGCTGAAGTTTTTTACCAATGTCAGTCATGATTTGCGGACTCCTCTGACGCTCATCACTACACCATTGCAGGCAATTCTTGAAGGGGATCTCGAAGATGGTCTACGTCAAAAGCTGAATTTAATCAACAAGAATGCAGGGCAATTATTGAGGTTGATAAATTCTTTATTGGACTTTCGTAAGTTGGACGCAAAGGCTGAATCTTTGAATTTGAGACAAGGAGATTTTATTGGCTTTATAAGGAATATATGTTTACCCTTCCATAATTATGCACTTGATAGGCATATGGACTTTGTATTCACTTGCGAAACGGAATACCTTCTGATGGAGTTTGATTCGGCAAAGGTCCAAAAGATTTTGCTCAACCTACTATCCAACGCTTTTAAGTTCACCCAGAGCGGAGAAGCAGTTGAAGTGAGCATTTGCCGGCAGGACGATTTTGTATGTGTAAATGTTTCAGACTCAGGGCAAGGAATTGCAGACAAAGACAAGGAACATATATTTGAAAGGTTTTATCAGGCCTCCCAAGCACAGGATAATTTGGGCAGTGGAATCGGTCTTCATATTGTAAGCGAGTATGTTAATATGCATGGGGGTATCATTGCGGTGAAAGACAATGAACCTCGGGGCTCTGTATTCACTTTCAAACTCCCAATAATCGAAACCGGGGAGGCAGAAGGGCTGGAATTTGAAGATGTATCAATTGATGAGTTTGCTGAGGAAATAGATGGACAGGTTCTTCCTTCTAAGCCTGTATTACTTTTTGTTGATGACAATTTAGACCTCTGTGAGTTTATGGCAGGTAGCTTGTCGGATGAATTTACCGTTATACTAGCCAATAACGGTCAGGAAGCAATAGAACAACTTGAAATTAATGATGTTCGAGTGGTAGTGAGTGATGTCATGATGCCTGTGATGACCGGAACAGAACTATGCAGTCGAATAAAAACAAACATACATTGGTCACACATCCCGGTCATTCTGTTAACCGCCCGTACGGCCGAAGAATACCAAATTGAGGGATTGGAAATGGGAGCAGATGATTACTTGACCAAACCTTTCAATTTTAATCTTTTAAAATTGCGGATCCGTAAATTTTTGGAATGGACAGAATTGAGTCATATAACATTCAGTCAGAAGATGGATGTTTCTCCCAGCGAAATAACAATAACTTCTCTGGATCAAAAACTGATCGAAAAAGCCATTAAAGTTGTGGAAGAACATATCAGTGAGCCGGAGTTTTCTGTGGAGGATCTTGGAAGTGAGGTAGGTCTTAGCAGAAGTCATTTATATAAGAAGTTAATGAATATCACCGGAAAAGGTCCGGCTGAGTTTATCCGCACCATTCGCCTAAAACGAGGCAGGCAACTTCTGGAGCAAAACCAGTTGCAAATAGCGGAAGTTGCTTATAGCGTTGGCTTCAACTCACCTAAAAGGTTCACCATCAATTTCAAAAACGAATTCGGTATTTTACCTTCAGAGTATTTACGTAGTATAAAATAGTCTGATCCGAAAGTAAAAACTTCCAAATAAGCTTCATCACTCCATCGCGATATCGGGATTTTGATTTAGGACGGGCGACCCATCCTATTATTTTTCACACCTCGGAATAGTCTGCCCTAGACAGTTTCGGGGACTTTTTTTTACGATACACCACTAGTGACGCTGGGATAGGGCATGATAAAACATCAAAGACCCTTATTGAAAACATAGCGAACCCTCCCCCGGAATTAGGATTCCTACATTTCACCGTCAATCGACCGATGGTATGGTCGAATTAACAATAACCTAAAATAATCTATTATGAAGTTAAAAACGTGTACACGCTTTAAGTGGCCTGGTACAAGGCTAAGGTATGGTCTCAGCCTTATTCTGATGTGCTTCTGGTCAACAACCATGTTTGGACAGACCATCCAAATATCAGGTGTAGTGAAATCGGAGCTGGACAATGATGTCCTGCCAGGAGTGAATGTTGTTGTCAAAGGGACGACCAATGGAACGGTTACGGATTTGGACGGGCGTTATTCACTCGAAGTCCCTTCTCCCGAAACTGTTTTGGTCTTTAGTTTTATCGGATTTGGTCATGAAGAAGTCCGCGTGGGCAGCCAAAGTGTCATCAACGTTGTTTTGACATCGGAAATGAATTCCCTGGATGAGGTGGTAGTTATTGGATATGGGACTACAAAGAGGCAGGATGTTACAGGGTCTATTTCTTCGGTTTCCGGGGAAGATATCCGGAGAACCAGTCCTGTCACAATAGATCAGGCACTGCAGGGGAAGGTTCCCGGAGTTGTTATACAGCAGGCTTCCGGACAGCCGGGTGGAGCTGTAAATGTGCAGGTAAGGGGATTGTCTTTTGGAGCTTCCAACCCTTTGTATGTGATTGATGGAGTCATTATGGGTGGCACGGCCACCTTGGGGACCGGTACCAATCCTTTGGCAGGAATCAACCCATCAGAAATAGAATCTATAGATGTTTTAAAAGACGCTTCTGCAACGGCAATTTATGGATCACAGGCTACCAATGGGGTGATCGTAATTACCACAAAAAGAGGAAAGGAGTCACCGCCAAGCATCACTTATGAGTTTTATACGGGCGTGCAGCAACTCCCCAGCAAATTGCCTCTCATGAATTTGCAGGAATATGCCTCTTTTATCAATGAAAGAAACTCAGGAATGGGATGGGGTTTTGATGAAAGACCCGAGTTTGCTAATCCTGAATATTTGGGCAAGGGGACAGATTGGCAGAAAGAGTTATTCAGAAATGCTCCTATGTCCAACCACACTATTACGGTAAGCGGGGGTGATCGTAGAACTCAATATCTGCTTTCGGGTTCCTATTTCGGACAGGAAGGGATAGCTCTGGGTTCAGATTTTAGAAGAGTTTCGCTACGGCTTAACCTAGACAATAAAACAACCGATTGGTTGAAAATCGGTACAAGTCTTCAGCTGGTAAACATCAATGAAAATGTCAACTCTTCCAGTTCAAATGTAATAAATACTGCACTAAGCCAGACCCCTGATATACCTGTGACAAATGCTGATGGGAGCTGGGGTGGAGCCTTTAATCCAAATGGCTGGGTGAACAATACGGTAAATCCGTATGCTATAGCACTTATCAACAAGGATGAAGCAAGAAGAAATCAGCTGTTCGGAAATGTCTATAGTGAGATATCTATTACGAAAGACTTGACCTTAAGAAATGAGGTGACGGGTAGTTTTTCTATGGCCACACAGGATAGGTTTTTTCCAACCTACACCATGGGACTTGTGGAAAGAACCATCAATTCAGCTTCTTTCACTTTTGCGCAAAGCTTCTATTCGACTGCACGCAGTTACCTTACCTATGCCCGAATGTTTGGTGAAAGGTACAATGTAAACGTGATGGGTGGTCATGAAGCTCAATTGAACAAGTCTGAAAATTCGATGGCCGCCCGTAACAACTTCCCCTCCAATAATGTACAGGTAATCAGCAGTGGTGATCCTCTTACGGCTACCAATTCCGGATCGAAAACCCATAGTGCCCAAGAGTCATATTTCGGCCGGATAAATTTAGGACTGGATGACAAATACCTGTTGACGGGCAACATCCGGGCAGACGGTTCTTCAAGATTTGCTGCAGGAAACAGGTGGGTAACTACCTATTCCGGAGCCCTTGCTTGGAAGATTAACAATGAGGGGTTCATGAAGGATTTGAAGGATATAAATGAACTTAAACTCCGTGTCGGTTATGGCTTGACAAACAATCAGAACATCAGAGATTTCGCCTATACATCTACTTTGGGTACTGTGGCTACCGGCTTGTCAGGCATAGCACAATTGACACGAAACATGGCTAACCCTCTGGTAGAATGGGAAAGGACTCACTATTCCAATATCGGTCTTGACGGAACATTCTTTAACTGGCGTCTCAACTTCTCGGTAGACCTCTACGATAGAAATACGGAGGGTCTTTTGATGCAGATTCCGTTACCGCTGTATTCGGGAACTGTTGTGGGATGGTCTCCCGGTGCGATAGATGCTCCTTTTGTTAACGTTGGAGAAGTCAATAACAGAGGGATTGATTTTAGAATAAGTTCAAAAAATATAAGGAACAAAAATTTCGTATGGACGACTGACCTTACGGTGTCACGCAACGTCAATAAAGTGATTAACCTTCTTACCGACGAGGCATCACTGGATGGACAGTATAGTAAAACTATTAAGGGCAGATCAATCGGTGAATTCTACGGATATGTAGTTGAGGGGGTATTTGCGCAAGCGAGTGATTTTGAAACTTATGCAATTCCTGTAAGAAACGGAGAGAGACTTAATGTCGGTTCAGCAGGAGGAAGTGTATGGTATGGTGATCTGATTTTCAAAGACTTGAACGGAGATGGGATCATCGATGAAAATGACCAGACCTTTCTTGGCTCGCCAATTCCCAAATTTCAACTCGGCCTAAATAATTCATTCTCATATAAGAATTTTGACTTGAATGTGTTTTTCAATGCCAATTATGGGAATAAAGTTTATAACCGAATGCGCATCAATGGAGAATTTCCCGGGACTAGTTTCGGTTACATGAGAGCATTGAATAACTATGCCAAACTTGAACTTATAGATCCTGAAGGTTCAGCCTCCGACATTAACAATGTGTACGTATCCAATCCGGATACCAGAATTGTAGGTATCAGAAATGATAATACAAACGATAATAATAGAACTTCAGACAAATTCGTGGAAGACGGATCTTTTATCAGATGTAGGAATATTTCTTTAGGATATACCTTTTCTGAAAAACTCATTAAGAAGGCGTACATGAATTCGCTGAGGGTATATGTAAATGTTACAAATGCATTTCTTCTAACTAACTATAAAGGAATGGATCCTGAAATAGGGTCTTGGAATCCTCTGAATGCGGGTGTGGATAGTGGCTTTTATCCCCAGCCCCGGGTTTTCACGGTTGGTGCAAGCGTCTCCCTAAACAAATAAAATCCTGAATTATGAAATTGAAACATATAGTAAATTATTCCTTCATCGGTATAATAGGTTTGCTGGCGTCCTGTGGTGAGGACTTCCTTGACCGTCCTCCTTTGTCAGAGATAAGCGCTGAAAATTTCTATCAGACCACCGGTGATTTGAGACTGGCAACGGCTGCTTTATACGGAGGTTCACCATGGGCCGAGTGGAACTATAACTGTTACCTGCCCGTGGGTGAAGTACTGAGCGGTAATATGGCCTTAGGTTATTGGGGTGATGCAGTTCAGCTAAATACATTCTCCGTCACCGGATTGAATGAAATCATGAGATCCAACTGGAAATCCATGTACAAAATTATTGCCCACAGCAATACTACCATAAACGCCATTATCCAGAAAGCACCTGCTTCTATTTCTGAAAAGGATAAGAATGCGGCCATTGCCGAGGCGAGGTTTATGCGTGGGTTTGCATATTATAACCTTGCTTTATTATGGGGGGCGGTTCCGATCATAGAAGATAATACCTCGCTGATCACTTCTCCCCTGGTTCCCAGATATGAGGTTAACGACGTTTATCAATTTGCCGTGAACGACCTGACTTTTGCAGCGAATCACCTTCCGCTTTCCGATTCAAAAGGAAGGGTTACTACTTGGTCTGCTCAAGGCATGTTGGGTAAAACTTACCTGACATGGGCGGGTTTAAATTCGGATTTTTCAGGCAGTCGGGATCAGGTATTGCTGGACAGTGCGAGACATTATGCAGGGAATGTTTGTAATAACAGTGGATTGACACTGCTGGATAATTATGCTAACCTTTTCAGAACGGAGTATAATGACAATCCTGAATCCCTGTTTGCCTTGCAATGGTCTCCGGGTCTCGAATGGTTGCAAGGTAACATGCTTCAGATATATTCCCCAGGCGGTGTTGAAATATCAGCCAATGGAGCGAGAGGTTGGTATGGTATTCAGCCCACTGTTGATCTGTTCAATTTGTACACAGAGGAGGATTCCATCAGACGCAAAGCCACTTTTATGTTAAAAGGTGATTATTATCCGGAGCTGAATGCTGCGGGCGGTGGTTATAAATTTCCCGGTGATGCGGGTTTGAAGAAACATATTGTCGGTACCAATGTGGACAACGGTGCGCCCACAATGACCTTGACTTCTTCTCCCCAGCACAATTCATTGTTGAGGCTAGCGGATGTTTATCTGATATATGCAGAGGCCATTCTGGGCAATAATGCCATTACGGCGGATGTGGAAGCCCTATTTTATTTCAACGAAGTTCGTGCAAGGGCAGGACTTGATGCTGTAGGGGCTATAGACAGTGATATGTTGTTGAATGAAAGAAGAATTGAGTTGGCTGCAGAAGGCCAGTTTTGGACTGATTTGGTGAGGCTTTCCTATTACAACTCTCCAAAAGCAATAAGTATTCTCAATAATCAAGAACGTGTGCCTTTTGAATATAGCAATGGTGTTGTAACACCGCGTTCGCCATACGGGGAAATAACTCCGGCAACAAACAATACTTTCAAGTTCCCTTTACCTTCATCTGAGGTGACAGCCAATCCTAAGTTGTTAGAACCCCCTGTACCGTATTCATTCGGAGATAATTAATAATATATCATGGAAAAGACTATATATAAATATGTTAATCGATTGAGATTAGCGAGTGTGCTAATACTTCTGACACTGATGTTTGCCTGTGAGAAGGACGACCAGGTGCCCGCACCTATCATTACAGAAGTTAGAAATTATGATGCATCTCCCAATGATACTGTTGTAAATACAATCAATACGGGTCAATGGGTGGTGATTATGGGGAGAAATTTGAGCCAGGTTGCGGAGGTGTATTTTGGCAGTACTCCGGCAGCAATCAACAACACCTTTCTCACTGAGGCAAGTCTGGTGGTACAGATACCTGCTATTCCTTTTGATTCGATACCGGGTGATAAAATTAATGAAATCAGAGTGGTTAACCCTGGAGGAATCGCTACTTATACAATCAGTATTATTGGGGAACCCTTGATTTCTTATATAAGAAATTTTGATGCCTCACCGAATGATACGATTTCTAGTTTGATATCTCCTGGTCAGCATATCAATATGATAGGATTTAACCTTAAAGACCCCACTTCAATAGCATTTCAAGGCGTCAGTGTTGATTTAGCAAGTGTTGTGTATACTGATTCTAGTGCTATAGTGAAAGTGCCTGAAGATTTTTCTGAAGGCGATGCTTCTCTGTCAAATAGAATTACATATACAACAGAGGTCGGAACCTTAACCTACTTTATTCCGATTTTCGACCCATCTATCCTGGAATATTATAGTGATCCGTTGTGGGAAATGCTTACAGGTGGTATAGGTAGTGAAAAGACTTGGGGACTTGACTTCAATGCCGAGGGTGTTTCAGAAAAATTCAAAGGCCCTTTATTCTTCTCTGGCGATGGTTGGGGCTGGGGTAATCAATGTGCAATAGATGGAGGTAATTGTTGGATTTATGATCCAGAATGGCAGACTTGGATGCCTGCCCCTAAAGACTACGGCACGATGACTTTTAAACTTAAAGGAAGTCCAGTACCAGCACCTATTGTAACGGTGAATCAAAAAGGTTTGACTGATGCGAAAAATGGTGTGTCTTCAGGTGAATACTTCCTTGATTTAGATAAGAAGACGATTACGTTTACTGGCGTTAGTCCCCTGAATATGGGGTCGGAACCGATATTTGTCAAGGCAACTATCATTACGCTTACTGAAGATGGTATGCAACTGGGCTTTAAACATCCCAATAAAGCAGAATTTGAAATTTACAACTATATCCCGAAGTAGGATAAGACTAGTTTATTCGGATTGAAGGGGTAAATACCGTCTTTGATAATTTCAGGGTAATTAAAAGATGTAAAATTCTAATTATCCTACTTCGTCAAATTTGAAATGTGATGAAAGCCTGACAGGATTTATTTCACGGAAAGATATATAAACACTTTCTGGCAAATAATAAGCCTGTCAGGTTTCATTCATCATATTAACTGGGCAAGGGGGAGGCGCAAGTTCATCCGTATCTACCATAATTATCACATAAAATATGTAACACAGCAAGTAATCGCCCATTGATTCCTTCCTTTTTACTGGGTCGAAGAATTACTCACAAATCACGGTTTTAGACTTATTGACAGGGGAAATTACACTGTCAGGTGCAGGTTACACTTCTTCAAGGGGTGAATAAAAGATATTTTGTTAACGGTTGCTTTCGGTTGGAAGTTGGTGCCTGTCAGGTAGCGGGGTGGTTGGAAAAAAGTACAATGCACCGATAATGATTATGTCTTCCTTTAATTTCTTATAGACCTATTTTAACTATTTAACCCAAAATACATTGAAAATAATATCATTTAGTACGCTCAAGAAAAAGACATTTGAACCTTTTGTTTGCGGACTTTTCATGTTCGTTTCAATATTCTTGCATTTCAGGCAAAAGCTACTTGTCTTTCTTTCTCTACTTGTGGTAATTTTTATATTTCAAGTCCATCAAGCGGAGGGACAGACCACTTCAGGTTACGATTGGAAGAATGTAGCTATTGGCGGTGGCGGATTTGTGTCTGCAATTATCACCAGTAAAACCGAACAAAACCTGGTTTATGCCCGGACAGACGTGGGAGGCGCCTACAGATGGGACGCTTCCACTTCGAGTTGGGTATCGTTGTTAGACTGGGTATCTGACGATGAAGTCGGGTACCTTGGTGTCGAGTCCTTGGCCATAGATCCCCAGTCACCAAACAAGGTCTATATGCTGGTAGGTATCTCTTATTTCAACAGTGGGAAAACAGCCATTCTTCGTTCAACCGATTACGGTAATACCTTTACCGTTACAGATGTTACCAACCAGTTCAAAGCACATGGTAATGGCATGGGGCGGCAAACCGGTGAAAAGCTTGTAGTAGACCCCAATAACAGCAACATTCTGTACTGTGGCACGCGATGGAATGGATTATTTAGAAGTACTGACGCTGGTGCCACATGGAGCAGGATGAGCTCACTTAATGTAACTACAACCCCTAACGAAAACGGGATAAGTTTTGTGGTTTTAGACGGAAGCAGTGTTTCAGGCGGTGCTACCCAAAGGATCATTGTTGGCGTTTCGCACAGCGGAAGTACAAATCTGTACCGAAGTGATAACGGCGGACAGTCTTTTTCTGCTGTTTCTGGAGCTACTACCACCTATATGCCACATCGGGCAGCTTTGGCAAGTAACGGAAACCTATATGTCACTTATGGCAACGGTGCTGGCCCTCACGGGCACTGGTCAGAACCGGAGCCAATGGAAAATGGGCAGATATGGAGATACAACATTTCATCAGGTGTATGGACAAACATTACACCTTCTGGTTTCAATAGGGCATTCGGAGGAATAAGCGTTGACCCAAATGATCCGAACAGGATTGTGGCTTCTACCATCAACACGTATATGCAACAAAACAGTGCATGGGGCGACAGAATATTCCTGAGCACAAATGGTGGATCAAGCTGGGTGGATGTAGTAGATAGGGGATTTACCATGGATCCAAATGGTGTAACATGGATTACCGGACACTCCATCCATTGGGCGGGCTCAGTAGAATTCGACCCCTTCAACACCCAAAAGGTTTGGGTCACTTCGGGTAATGGTATTTTTGTGAATGATAACATCAATTCCAGCGGCACTTGGCGATTTACGGTAAAAGGGCTCGAAGAAACAGTGCCCCTTGGTTTGGAAAGTATCCCTAATGGCCCGGTAATTTCTGTCATCGGCGACTATGACGGATTCAGGCACACCAACATTAATCAATACGCGCCAATTCATAATCCACAAATAGGGACCACCACCGGGTTGGCAGTAGCTGCTCAAAACACAAGCAAAATTGTTCGGGTGGGAAACTCCATGCATTATTCCACTGATATGGGATTAACCTGGAGCCAAAACAGCATGAATGGCACACAAGGACAGGTAGCATTGTCGGCTAACGGCAATACTGTTTTGCATTCCCCGAGGCAATCTTCCGTCTCCTACCGGTCAACTAATAGTGGATCTTCCTGGTCCACGGTAAGTGGTTTGAGTTTTAATGAAGCTCGTCCGGTCGGCGATCCGGTCAATTCCAATAAGTTTTATGCATACAACCCTGAAAATGGAGCGGTAATGGTAAGTGCCAATGGTGGATCTTCATTTTCCCAGGCCGCTACAGTCGCAAGCTGGGGCTCAAAAGTCATCCGGTTGACTCCCGGTATGGAAGGCCATGTTTGGATAGCTTTGAACAACGGGGGGCTGGCACGTTCAACCGATTCCGGACAATCATTTTCAACCCTAAGCGGTATCAGCAATTGTGGAGCTGTTGGTTTTGGAGTGGCTGCTCCCGGATCAGATTATCCTACCATCTACATTTGGGGCACCGTCAGCAATGTCAGAGGTGTTTATCGCTCAACAGACCAGGGAGCATCCTGGTCCAGGATCAATACAGACTCGCAACAATATGGAGGCCCGGGTAATGGGCAATTCGTGCAGGGAGATATGAATGTCTTTGGAAGGGTATATATGAGTACGGCAGGCCGTGGTATCGTATATGGAGAGCCTGCTGCCTGTACCCCTACTGCCATTACTCCCTACATCCAGATCAATGTCGGATCCTGGCAGCAAACAGCCAATGCTTCTGCCGCTCCTGGTGGCAGCGTGCAGTTTGGCCCCCAGCCCACCGAGGGAGGATCATGGAGCTGGAGCGGACCCAACGGATTCAGCGCTACCACGCGCGAAGTGACACTTTCTAACATTCAAACCAGCCAGGCAGGAAACTATGTGGCTACTTACACCAATACCGGTGGATGCCAGAGTACGCAGACTTTTAACCTGACAGTTACGGCCAGCTCAGGAGGAGGTACCGGTTTTATCCTGAGGGAATACTGGACCGGGATAAGTGGATCAAGCATCAGCAATCTCACTTCCAACTCTAATTATCCCAACAACCCAACCGGTAGTGACGAGCTTACCAGCCTGGAAGGCCCAACGAACTGGGGAGACAATTACGGAACCAGGATACGAGGGTTTATTCATCCCGCTACCAGTGGCAACTATACTTTCTGGGTGGCCGGAGATGACAACACCGATTTGTATCTGAGCTCTGATGAGAGTCCCGCCAATAGCACCAGGATAGCTTATCTGAGTGGATGGACCAATTCGAGAGAATGGAATAAGTATAGCACACAGCAGTCTGCTGTCATCAATCTGGTTGCAGGGCAGAAATACTATATCGAAGTGCTTCATAAAGAAGGCAGTGGTGGAGACAATGTAGCAGTGGCCTGGCAGGATCCCGGCATTTCCCAACAAGTAATAGGCGGAAGCTTTCTCTCACCTTACCTTCCCGGAGAGATTGTAGTGAGAGCACGGGGAACCCAGGGAGGTGAAACCATCGACCTGCGGGTAGATGGCAACACGGTGGCTACCTGGACACTTACTACTTCTTATGCCGATTACACGGCTTCGGGAAATGGAACAGTAGAGGTCCACTATATCAATGACAATGGCCCCAGAAATGTACAAATAGATCATGTCTTCATCAATGGGCTCACCTATCAGTCAGAAGATCAGGAAACCAACACGGGAGTATGGCAAAATACCTGTGGAGGGTCGTTCAGCGAATGGTTGAACTGTAATGGATACATCCGATATGCCACGGCTGACAGTCTTTCGGTAAAAATCCTCAGTTCAAATGAATTTGAAGGACTAAGTATACTTGATTCGAATACACCTGCCATATCAAAAGAGCCGGAGATTACTGCGGATGAAGTTGTCATATACCCAAATCCTGCCCAAGGAGGAAGGTATTCAATAGCATTACCGGCGCCTCTACAAACAGCAATCATCAGTGTTTATGATAGTGAGGGCAGATTGCTATACCAGAAAACTACAGAAGGGTATGAAATACTGGAATTTGATCAGCTCTTAAATGCAGGAGTTTACCTCGTCAATATACGATCCGGCCAGTTTAATATAGCCAAGAAATTAATCGTTAACTAAAATCCCTAAACCATCCAAGTTTTGTTGATAAAATGCCTGGGCCGATAATCCGATATGTACCTGGTAAATTCCGATGGGCTGCCCGCCGTTCCGTTCAGAACGGATAATTGGAAAGGGATAACTCAAAAATAGAAGCTATTCCTACTTTGGCCAATTATAGATCAACGTAAAACCTGTCAGGTTTCAATACTTAGCCTTCAACTTGAAAAACAGGAATATGGAAAACATGAAAGCAAATAAAACTCAATAGTAAAAATAGACAAAAATGAAGAAGATGAAATCGACCAGGATACTGGCCATGATTTTTGGAATAATGGCACTTGTCTCTTGTGGCGAAGAGGGCGGGATAGATCCTGTACTTGATGTTTCTGTGAGTAAGACTGATTTTGAATCAGAGGGAGGGGAAGTGGGAATTACAATTACAAGTAACAGTGAATGGAGTATCAGCAACCCGGCCTCTTCATGGCTGCAATTGAGCCAAGTAGCAGGCAGTAGTGGAAGTACCTCTGTTCAAATAACTGCTTTGGTCAATGCCACAGGCCTGACCCGATCCACTCAATTAAATGTCATCGCGCCAAATGGACAGGCCCGGAGGATTAGCGTTTCACAGATTTCCTCGCTATACCCGTCTTACAACACTTCTCCACTGCCGCCTAATGCGACAGGGATGGGCAGCAACGCAGTAGAGCTTGCGGCCAAACTAAAGCTGGGCTGGAACATCGGCAACACCATGGAAGCCCCTGGAAGTGAGGAAGGATGGGGCAATCCTAGGATTACTGAAGAGTTTGTGAAGTTTGTAAAACAGCAGGGGTTTAACGCAATTCGTCTTCCGGTTTCCTGGGATTGGCACCATGTGATGGACAGAAAGACTGCGCAGATTGACCCTGCATGGCTTGACAGGGTGAAAGAAGTTGTGGGGTACTGTGTAGACAATGATGTGTATGTCTTACTCAATATACACTGGGATGGAGGCTGGCTGGATCAGAATATCAACAAGGATATGCAGGATTCGGTCAATGCCAAGCAGAAAGCTTACTGGGAGCAAATAGCCACTGCTTTGCGTGATTTTGATGAGCACCTGCTATTTGCCGGTACCAATGAGCCACCGGCTGAGGATGCTGAACAGATGGGAATACTCAATACCTTCCATCAAACCTTTATGGACGCAGTGCGGTCGACCGGCGGTAGGAATAGTTATCGGGTGCTTGTGATTCAGGGACCGTCAACAGATATTGAAAAGACCAATGATCTGATGAATAAACTTCCTACAGATGAGGTAGAGGACCGGATGATGGCTGAGATACATTATTATACTCCTTCCCAATTCTGCTTGTTGATGGATGGCGATGCAAGTTGGGGTAAGATGTTTTATTACTGGGGTGAAGGGTATCATTCAACTATTGAGCCTGACCGCAACGCCACTTGGGGAGAAGAGGATGACGTAGTCAGACTCTTTGGCAAAATGAAGACAAAGTTTGTTGATAATGGAATCCCTGTAATATTCGGTGAGTATGGAGCGTATAGGCGTGACAATAACCAACATGTCCCCCTTGACCTTGAAACCCACAATAATTCAGTGGATCATTGGATTACTTATGTTACAAAGCAGGCAATAGCAAATGGTATGATACCCTTCTGGTGGGATACAGGCGGTGCTTTGGACAGGCGGAATTATACAGTGAAAGACCAACGTACAATTGATGCACTCATTGAAGGAGGAAAATAAGAATGCTTCTAATAGGGTAGTCCGGTATGTTTATTAATTGTCTAGAATAAAAACAGGAAAAAAAATAAACCAAATGAAGAATATAAAATTAAACAGATTATTGACAGTGTTATTGGGGATAATGTTGCTTTCCTCTTGTGGGGAAGAGGGAGGTATAGACCCTGTACTTGACGTTTCCGTGAATAAGGCAGATTTTGAAGCAGAAGGAGGGGAAATGGAAATAACGATATCAAGTAACAGTGAATGGAGTATTGCCAATCCGGCTTCCTCCTGGTTACAAGTGAGCCAAATGGACGGATCCAGTGGAAATGCTACTATACAGTTAACCACAGTGCCTAATGCCACTGGTCTAACCCGTACTGCCATATTAAATGTCACTTCGTCAAGCGGTCAGGCCCGGAGGATTAGCGTTTCACAGATTTCTGCGCTATACCCATCGTACAACACTTCACCACTGCCGCCTGATGCTTCCGGCATGAGCAGCAATGCTGTTGAGTTGGCCGCCAAAATGCATTTGGGGATAAATTTTGGAAATACCATGGAATCCCCAGTCGAAGGTGAGTGGCAGAGTAGTAAGCTTACAGAATCGTATGTGAAATTTGTAAAACAAGCAGGTTTCAATGCTGTACGGCTTCCCACTGGCTGGGTTAAGAGTCATTTAAGCGATCCTGAAAAAATGGAAATTGACCCTGAATGGCTTGAACGGGTGAAGGAAGTAGTTGGATGGTGTGTGGACAATGATATGTATGTGATACTGAACACTCACGGGGATTGGGGCTGGCTGGAAAATAATGTCAATGCGGCAATGCAAGATTCCGTTAATGCGAAGCTAAAGGCTTTGTGGGAGCAGATTGCTACAACCATGCGTGATTTTGATGAACACCTTATTTTTGCCGGTACGAATGAACCTGTGGTTGAAGATGCTCAGCAGATGGCCATACTCGACAGTTACCACCAGACATTTGTTAATGCAGTCCGCGCTACCGGAGGCAGGAACAGTCACCGGGTGCTGGTTGTGCAGGGGCCTATAACTGACCCTAATAAAACTTATAATCTGATGAATAAGCTTCCAACAGACAATATCCCTGACAAGTTGATGGTCGAGGTGCATAGCTATACGCCTGCTGTATTTACGCTAGTGATGAATGGAGATGTAAGTTGGGGCAAGATGGTTTACTACTGGGGGGCTGGGAATCATTCTACTATTGAGCCAGAGCGCAACGCCACCTTTGGAGAAGAGGATGAAGTCATTGCTGAATTCCAAAAGATGAAACAGAAGTTTGTTGATAAAGGTATCCCTGTGGTGCTGGGTGAATATGCAATCTGGAGACGGACTGCCGCCACCAACAGCAATTTTCTTCCTTTGGATCTGGAGATGCACAACCAGTCTGTAGATTACTGGGCAAAATTTGTGACCAAACAGGCTAAAGCACATGGTATTTTGCCATTCTGGTGGGAGATAGGTTTTATGTTGGATAGGTCTAACAATGTGGTAAAAGACCAGCGTATGTATGATGCCATTATTGAAGGATATAATCAATAATTTGTAGTATGAACATTCTCTTCTTCACCCTAATTGGTGGAAAGAGAATGTTCATATTGGTTTTTTTTAAAAATGAAGAAAGAGTTTATTGATAAAGGTATTTCAGCAAGCCCTATCTAAAAACCAAAAATTGAATGATAGCAAAAGACTCCACTCGTAGAGATTTTATAAAACACATTTCGGTAGGTAGCTTGGCCTTGACCGGAATGGCCGGCACCTGCTCAAACACCATAAAAATATCCCCGGAGCCTGAAAAAAACCTTTGTTTTTTGTTTCAGGGTGATTCCATAACGGATGGCAACCGGGGAAGAAACGAAGATCCGAACCACATTCTGGGACATGGGTATTGTTTTGCAGTTTCCTGTAGAATCGGTGCTGATTTCCCACAATACGGCTTTCAATTTATCAACCGGGGTATAAGCGGAAATACAGTAAGCGATCTGGAAAAGAGGTGGCAAACGGATACGCTGGAGTTGAAACCGGACGTATTAAGCTTACTTGTCGGTATCAATGATGTGAACGCATTGATCGATGGGAGGGAGGATGCTGTGGATGCAAAAACGTTCGAGACTACTTATCGTAAGCTGCTTACCTCATGTCGTGATCAAAACCCCGAACTTTTGATCGTGCTGGGATTGCCGTTCTTTTTTGCTTCGGGCTGGCGCAAGGATCAATATGAAAAGTGGCACCCCTTGACGCTTGAACGGGACGGAATTATCAGAAGAATTGCTGTCGATTTTGATGCCGTTATCATTGATTATCCTAAAGTTTTTGAAAGAGCACAGGAGAGCGCCCCTATAGATTATTGGATTTGGGATGGAGTACACCCAACTGTATTCGGTCACGAACTGATGGCCAGGGAATGGATAAATCAAGTCGGAAATCGATTGACATTCTTGAAATTATATGCGAATTGAAGAGACTATATTCTTAAAGATCGAGAAGATCAGATTGATAAAAAAATGATGAAATACTTAAAAACAATGAATACAGGATGGATATTGGTTTTTGGAGCCTTTATCCTATTAGGAAACGATATCTGTGCGCAGACCGCAATGACTAACCTCCAATCCAGAAAGTTGACGAGCCTGAACGGGGAGTGGAAAGCAATTATTGACCCTACCGGCACAGGTGAATATCTGCAACTGTGGGCGGAGAAAAAACCTGTGAAAAAAACAGATTTTTATGAGTATTCGTTTGAAGAAGCCCCGGTATTAAATGTACCCGGAGACTTTAATTCCCAGATGAGCGAGCTGACTTATTTCGAAGGGACAATCTGGTACAAAAAGCAATTTAGTTACTCCATTATCGAAGGGAAAAGGCTGTTTCTACATTTTGGGGCAGTTAATTATCTGGCTGACGTGTATCTGAACGGCGAGAAAATTGGCAGTCACGAAGGCGGTTTTACCCCTTTTCAGTTTGAACTTACAGACAAAATCAAGGATGGGGATAATACCGTTATTGTGAAAGTCAACAATAACCGCAAAGGAAACGGCCTCCCAAGCTATGGGTATGACTGGTTCAACTATGGAGGTATTACCCGTGATGTGGATTTAATCGAAACAGACAACACCTTTATTGAAGATTATTTCATACAGTTAAAAAAAGGAAGTCTTGATACCGTCTTAGGGTGGGTTAAGATGAATGGAAGCCATGAAAAACAAGACATCGAGATCGAAATTCCGGAACTAAATTTACGCTACAAAACAAGAACGGATGATGATGGCTTTGCCCCTGTAGAATTTAAATCAGAGTTTGGGCTTTGGTCACCCGAAAACCCCAAGCTTTATAGGGTAACTCTTAAAAGCGACACGGATTTTTTGGTTGACACTATAGGGTTCAGAAGCATCGAAGTGCAGGGTAACCAGATCTTGCTAAATCGCAAACCGATATTTCTCAAGGCTGTCAATATCCATGAAGAGAACCCTTACAGAAAGAACAGAGCATATTCAGACGAGGATGCTAGGCTATTGCTAAATTCAGCAAAAGAACTGGGCTGTAATCTAGTCCGTCTAGCCCATTACCCTCACAGTGAAAATATGGTGAAGGAAGCCGAGAGATTGGGAATCATGGTTTGGGACGAGTTGCCTGTGTATCAGCATATCCAGTTTTCCGATAGTCTCATGCCTGCAAAATTGGAGCAAATGCTCCAAGAAATGGTTGGCCGTGACAAAAACCGTTGCGGGGTTGTTGTTTGGGCGCTTTCAAACGAAACATACCCCAGCACGCTCAATAGAAATGATAGACTTGTCGAACTTACGCAAAAGTGCAGGGCACTGGATTCAGCGCGTTTGATTACCCACGTAATCAATACACAGAGCTACAAAAACAATACGGTGGAGGTTTGGGATTCCCTGTACAATCACTCTGATATTATTGCTATCAACGAATATTTTGGCTGGTACTTGCCGTGGCAAGGCAAGCCTTCTGAGACAAAATGGAATATGAATTTCCCTAATAAGCCGGTATTTATTTCTGAATTTGGTGGTGAAGCCGTGTACGGGAATAATGATGGCCCAACAGATGAAGCCGCTTACTGGACTGAGGGATATCAAGAGAAAATCTATACCGACCAGGTTGAAATGTTCAATACAGTTCCCAACTTGGTAGGAGTGTGCCCATGGCTTTTGTTTGATTACAGGTCACTGGGACGGATGCATTCTGTCTATCAAAAGGGTTACAACAGAAAAGGCTTGATGTCAGAAAAAGGAGAGAAAAAGAAAGCTTGGTATGTCATGAAGGAATATTTTGAGGGTAAATAAGGAATGTTTGGCGATCAAGATGGGGGAGAGGTTTTGAATGACTATTTCCTGATTCAGAATGTAATTAATTGCTTATCAACAATTTATATTCTTTATTGGTATTGAATGAGATGATGTTATTTCTTATTCTGGCAATGGCTTTGGTTGGTAGGTGAAGGGAGGGTTTGTAATGCCACTACCTCTATGACCTACACCATCCGGAGAAGTCCAAGCGTCCCGGTTTTGATATGGCTAACTAAAATCAACTTGTTTTTAAATTCATTTGATCAGGTAATTCAAAGTTGCCGTGCCTTTTATCACTTCAACGGCCAATAATTTTATGCTTTTTGATGTTAGCATATTGTCGATTTCTCTTCGCACTTTGACTACTTCAAAATGCAGGGGACAGGGACTTTTTTCAGAACATTTAGGAAGACCCAAACTACATCCTGAAAATAGATGATCCCCATCTATAGCTTTCACCACATCTTTCAAATTGATTTTAGCATGAGTTTCATCGGCAAAAAAGCCTCCATTTGGTCCCTTGAGTGACCCTATTATTTTAGCTTTTACCAAAGACTGGAGAATCTTTGCGGTGAAGGCTTCCGGAGCATTAATTTCAGCTCCGATTTCTTTTGCTCCTACCTTCCTGTCTTCAAGACTTTTGGTCCAAACATAAATGACTGACTTGATGGCATACTTGGCAGCTTGGGAAAACATAATGGATAAATTTGTCCGAAATATAACCAGCTTAACTTATAAGACAAAAGCTGAACGTCAACTACCTCCCAACTTTCATGTAAAAGCTACAAAATCTGTTTGTGCAAATTGACTCGTTTCGGGAGCAGTACCTAATCTATGGACACTTCTAAGGGAAGCTTTTCCAATTCTCATTTTGTGAAACGTAAAGTTCATTCTTATCAAATTGGTATAAATTCAAGCGCTATTACCTATTAGGGTGGAAATTCTCTTGAATAAACCCTGCTATCCATCCCCTTTGTTAGAATCTGATATATCCGGAGGTTAGGCGCCAATGCTTAAGCACGGCAACCCAAAAGTGGTTGTGTTTTCACAAATCTTCTCGGTTTAGGTAATCACTCGGCTCCTTTTCCTTAATTTTCCATATGACTATGGCTGCCATCAGACCAAACTGAATGAGAATCACATAACTGTTGGCTAAGCCAAAAGCTTTGCGAAGCTCATATGCCTCGATAAGGCTGAAAAATATTCGACCTGCTAAACTGATTTGAAACAGTAACCATCCAAGCCACAGAATCGGATGGTAGAGTGTCTCCCTGATGCCAGTGACGGTAGGGAAGATAATCGGGGCATGGGCCCAAATCATGGAAAAAGTAAATCCCAAAAAGAAGGTATGGAGCAATAGATCATAATAAAGTATATGGTTTTCAATTCCCAACAGGATCGTTCCATGAATGCCCAGCCAGACATATCCTACCCGCAGCCCAATGCCGATGTAGCGGAATTGATCGGTTTTTCGTGCTGCAACTTTTGCCATATCAAAAGTTAGCAGCCAGAGGGCTATTAGAAATGAGCTTAAGCCCATAAGTTCATTACCCCAAGAATGGAAAGGAATAATCAAACCAAAAGCGAATAGTGCAAGTAGCAGCTTCAAAGCTATTTTGGACCAGGTTGGAACTGGCAGAAACTGGCTCAGTTCAAGTCGTTCTCCGACAATGGTAAATAAAAGAAATCCGATCCACCAAGTGCTCCCTGCGGCAATTAGCCCAGTTTGAAAAGCTAGTAAATTGCCTATGAACCAAAAGGCTGACCCGATATAAAGAAGGGTAGAATGAAATCCGGGGTGCTTAAGGGTTTGCAAGTGCATAATGATACTTAGACCTAGGGAGCCAGCCAGAAGAAAAATCAAACCCAATTCCGTAAATCCAAAAAGAAAAGGAAAGACAGAGGTCCCGGTGATGATAGGGATAAGAAGCCAGATTTTCCTTTTCATCAGCATGGAATAGTAAGTTGCCGAGATGGTTTTTGAATCTTCTTGAAACTGTTTAAAAACTCTTGGAAACAAAATATTTTGCTCTAGGAGAATGTGTTTATAGAGATGCGAATTGAAATCCTGAAGTAGGATAAATACCTCTTGGCAATGATTTGTAGAACCATTGGAAAATCTGCAGTCTTCTGTCAGGATTTTGATTTGTTCGAACAAATTATCCTCCTCGTAAGGCTCCTGCATTAATTGATGGATATTTTTTACCACGGATAGAAAAGGTTGCTTGAGAAACAAAGCTTTACGATGATTATCCCTTTCTATAGCTCGGATATAGGGAAAAATAATCAGTTCCTCTTGCTTCATGTGCCGGAATAAATACGTAGATGCTATGGAAAATTTGGTAAAAATTATTTTCCATTGATCTCCGGGATTACTCTTGGAAGAAACAAGGGTTTGTAGATGATTCATAATTAGCTCACTTTTCCCCCGAATTGAGTCATGATATACTGTTTTAATGTACTGGATCAGCTGACTTAATGAATAATTTTTGTAGTCATACAGCTCAGAATAAGTGTTTTCAATTCCATCATTTAAGTTTTCCAGAATTACAGCCAAATCAAGTCTTTTAAATAGGCATACTTCAGACAAGGTTTTATGTCCATGAGTTTTAATATCTACTCCAGATGATTTAAATATCTTTTCAGATTGGCTGGAGAGGGCAAGTATTTCCCGAATTGAAAGTAGAGCTAGTTGAATCATAAATAAAGGATAAAAAATACTGTATAAGGTTCTTGATAAAGGCTCTCAAGAACCTTCCTCTAATTCAAAGTTAGTGACATGATTATAAAAGACAAGGTTATCCTTTAATATTTTATATGTCTAGATGAACCAGAGATTAGCAGTAGCTTGCTTTTTTTTGGGGCTGATTTGGAAAAAAAAGCGGTGAAAGGGATCTCAAGTAGATTTAAACCTGATAGACAATCAACTTTTCAAATCTGAATAAATTAGTAGTGATGAATAACAGAAGCTTTCATTTTCAAAAATGAGGAGGCTTTCTATTTGAATATCTTTTAAAAAAATATTAAAAGATATTTTTATCCTTTAATATTTTCATTTACATTTGATCACCATTTAATCCGGTCAGATGTTTTCCAAATCCTGCAAATATGCTATCAATGCGATGATCTACATCTCAACCTTGCCGGAGGGAAACGATAGAGTAGGCTTGAAAGATATTTCAAAGGCAATCAATTCTCCAGAAGCTTTTACTGCAAAGATTTTACAGGTTTTAGTTCGGGAAAATCTTCTTTCCTCTGTAAAGGGTCCAAATGGAGGATTTGAGATCCATGAGGACGGAAAAAGAACCCAATTGTATAGAATTATAGAAGTGATTGACGGGGATCAAATCTTCACGGGTTGTGCTTTAGGCCTTGAAAAATGCTCGGAAGACCATCCCTGCGCAGTTCATAATAAATTCAAAGCAATCAGAGAACATTTGGCCGGAATGATGATGACTACTTCTTTGGAAGATATGGCAATGGGGATTCAGAACGGAACCAATTTTCTAAAGCGTTAAAAAAAATTTAAACAAATAAAGGACAAAAATATCTTAAATATTATGAATGAGATCGCAGAAAAAAAAGTAGGCAACATCGTGGCGAGTAATTTTCGTACCGCTAAAATCTTTACCGATTACGGAATAGATTTCTGTTGCAAAGGAGGGATCAAACTCAGCGAAGCCTGTGAGAAGAAAGGGGTGGATTTGAATAAAATCTCTGCAGAACTAGTTCAGTCGGGGAAGCAACAAGATGAGAAGAATTACCAGAACTTCTCGATGACTGATTTGGTAGACCATATAGTCAATGTCCACCATAAATATGTGGAGACTACTATTCCATCACTCAAATTCTATGTGGAGAAAATAGCAAAGGTTCACGGTGACAACCATCCAGAGCTTTTGGAGATCCGGGATGAGTTTTTCAATACAGCCGATGCACTGACTTCCCATATGAAAAAGGAAGAGTTTGTTCTTTTCCCATACATCAAGGCCATGGAGTCAGCAGTTAAAAACCATTTTCCGCTTTCTCCAGCCCACTTTGGCAGCATCGAAAATCCAATCTCCATGATGGAAGAAGAGCATGAAACCGAGGGCGATCGCTTCAGAAAAATAGCAGCATTGAGCAACAATTATACACCTCCTTCAGATGCTTGCCAGACATACAAAGTCGCTTTTGCAATGCTCCAGGAATTTGAATCTGACCTGCACACGCATATCCACCTGGAAAATAACATCCTTTTTCCAGAGGCCAAAGAAGTATTTAACAGTCTGAATGCCTGATCTATGATCACTCAAAATCCAATATCGTCCATCTTCTCTTTTTCTTCAGGGGATCAATTCCGTCAGAATTGGATGAGATGGGCGTTTGGATTTTTCTTTCTGGCTGTTTGTCTGGGATTGGTGATGCGGTCATTTCATGTGATTGAGATCCCTTACTTCGACTACCGGAATATTCTTCATACCCATTCCCACCTTGCCATGCTGGGTTGGGGACATTTGATGCTCATTGGAGGGATGGTTTTTGGCCTTGTGAAGGAAAAAGACCAAATCAAGGAGTACAAGTGGCTTTTCCTCGGAACTGTCATCCCTCTTTTGGGAATGCTTTTTTCTTTTTCTTTTCAGGGATATGGAGCCATCAGCATCAGTTTTTCTACACTTCATATGTTGATTTCCTATGGATTTGCTTACAAGCTTCTTAAAGTAATCCGGTCAGGTGAAAAGACTGCAGCAACGCGTCTGATTCGTCTGGCGATTTGGTTTATGGTGATTTCAACGTTTGGTCTTTGGTCGCTAGGGCCAGTATCCGCGACCCTAGGGAAGATGCATGAACTCTACTTTATGACGATTCAATGGTTCCTTCACTTCCAGCTGAATGGCTGGTTTGTATTGGGAGTGCTCGGATTGATCCTTCTTTATTTCGAGGAAAAAGGGTTTCAGATCAATTGGCCAGCCTATCAGGAATGGGTGCTGTCGATATCTGTGGTCATGACTTTCATGCTGGCGGTAACCTGGGCCGAACCGCAACCGATCTTCTTTCAAATCAATGGCATTGCCGTTATTATTCAGCTGATTGCCTATTTCTGGATTTTGAAGTCAGTTTCCAAACTGTTCAAAACAAATCGTATCAGAGGTATTGCCAAACTGCTGTTGATTTTGGCCTTGGTCAGTCTGGTGGTAAAAGCTATCCTACAAGGACTCTTGGTTTTTCCTTCCATAGCAGTGATTTCCTATTCTATCCGAATCTATGTCATTGGATTTCTTCACCTGGTTTTACTGGGCGTAATGACAATGGGTATTTCAGCTGTGGCAATAGCCCGAGGCTGGATCAATGAACTTCCAATCAGCAAACTAGGATGGGTTCTTCTGATCGCCGGATTTGTGATCACTGAGGTTTTACTCTTTCTACAAGGCACACTGGTTTTGCTGGAAATGGGATTTTTACCTGAATACAACTTATGGCTTTTTATGGCCTCATGCCTTTTTCCACTCAGTCTTGCCTTCATTATGGCAGGTTTGCGATTTCCTGAAATTTCCAAACAAGCTATATCTAATCCTACAATCCAATTAAAAAAACAAATCAATCAAGAAACTATGAAAAGAACACTGATTTTGTCAATGGGTATTCTAGGGATACTCCTGACCTCATGTGGAGGTGGAAGTGCTGACAGCAATAGTACTGCTACTTCCGAAACCGCTCCCCAAGAAGAAGTACAAGCCGATCCTAAAGGAATCGGAGAATTTAAATCTGTAGAAACCGGTGAAGGTATAGATGAGACATTGGCGGCCTCAGGCAAAGCTATCGTGGACATGAAATGTACTGCATGCCATCAATTAAATGACAAGAGGCTAGTAGGTCCAGGTTTTCAAGGGGTTACTTCCAGAAGAGAGCCGGAATGGATCATGAATATGATCACCAATGTGGATGTGATGCTGGATAATGATCCTCAGGCACAAGCACTATTGGAAGAATGTCTGACCCGGATGCCAAATCAAAATATCTCAGCAGTTGACGCCCGTGGTATCTTGGAATTTATGAGGAAAAACGATCTGGAAAGAGCCGGAATATAGGTTCTAACAAATACTCGACCCCGTCTTAAAAATTATAATCACATGAAAAAAATTGTATGGCTACTTGCAGCAGGCTTGATTGCGGCTGTTTTAGCACCAGGTTGTAAACCGAAAAGCGCTCAAAGCGCCATCTCAGGTGATGCAGCCTCCAAAGTGTACGTTGCTCCCGGAGAGCACGATGAATTCTACAACATCGTTTCCGGGGGATTTAATGGACAAATTTCCGTTGTTGGGTTGCCTTCAGGCCGAGTCTTGAAGATACTTCCTGTGTTTTCTGTACATCCGGAAAATGGATGGGGATATTCTGAAGAGACCAAGCCAATGCTTAACACCTCGCTTGGCTTCGTTCCCTGGGATGACTTGCACCACATCGCTGTCTCTACCACCAATGCTGAGCATGATGCAAGATGGGTTTTTGCAAATGCAAACAATACTCCAAGAATTGCGAGGATCGATTTGACCACCTTCAAGACAGTGGAGATCATCGAGATTCCTAATTCAGCCGGTAATCATTCCTCTCCATTCATTACCCAAAATACCGAGTATGTGGTGGCAGGAACCCGATTCTCCGTGCCAACCGGAGATAATACGGATGTTTCGATTGATTCTTACAAGGAAAATTTCAAAGGCCATATTTCATTCATTGCCGTGGACAAGGAATCCGGCGAAATGAACCTATCATTCCAAATTGAGGCACCACCATTCAACTTTGACCTGGCCCGTGCCGGTAAAAACAAATCACATGGCTGGTTCTTCTTTTCCACTTACAATACCGAGATGGCCCATACGCTTTTGGAAGTAAATGCTTCCCAAAAGGACAAGGATTATATCATGGCTGTGAATTGGAAAAAGGCTGAGGAGTACATCAAAGCAGGGGAGGGAACCAGGAAAAAAGCCAACTATGTACACAACACATGGGATGAGGAGACTCACACTGCTACTTCCACTATGATGGAAGACGTACTTGTGCTGGATCCGAAAATCCTGAAGGACATTGTGTATTTCATCCCTTGTCCCAAGTCACCTCATGGAACTGACACAGACCCGACAGGTGAATACATCATCGGTAGCGGTAAGCTTGCAGCAATCATCCCGGTATTCTCTTTTACCAAAATGCTTGCGGCAATCGAAAACAAGGACTTCGAAGGGACACTCGATGGAATGCCTGTCCTGAAATATGAATCAGTACTCCATGGAGAAGTAGAGAAGCCTGGACTTGGTCCACTTCACACTGAATTTGACGGAAAAGGAAATGCGTACACTTCCATGTTTGTGTCTTCTGAAATCGTAAAGTGGAATATCGAAACCCTTGAGGTTTTGGACAGAGTTCCTACTTACTATTCTGTGGGACACTTGAGCATCCCGGGCGGACCAACAGGTAAACCTCACGGAAAGTACATGGTAGCTTACAACAAGATCACCAAAGACCGTTACCTGCCAACTGGGCCTGAACTGGCGCACTCTGCACAGCTTTATGATATTTCCGGTGATAAAATGCAGCTTTTGCTCGACTTCCCGACAATCGGTGAACCGCACTATGCTGAAGCATTCCCGGCAAGTCTGATTAAAGACAAGCAGGTTAAATTCTTCAAGATTGAGGAAAATATGCACCCACATGCATTGAAAGGCATTAATGATGCGCGAGTGGAGCGTGAAGGCAATCAGGTTCACGTCTATATGACTTCGATCAGATCCAATTTCAGACCTGACAATATTGAAGGAGTACAAGTGGGAGATGAGGTTTATTTCCACATGACCAACCTTGAGCAAGACTGGGATGTTCCGCATGGATTTGCAATCAAAGGCGCCAATACGGCCGAATTGCTGATCATGCCAGGTGAGACTTCCACCTTGAAGTGGGTACCGGATAGAGTAGGTATTTTCCCATTCTATTGTACAGATTTCTGTTCGGCACTGCACCAGGAAATGCAAGGCTACCTGCGCGTATCACCAAAGGGATCGAGCAATACAGTTAAATATTCTACAGGAGAAGCTGAGTAATCACCCAAACCCTACCGTCGACTCCTCCTGGGTCGACGGTTATTTCCCCCTCCAATCATGCAATCGCTCAGCACATCCAACAGAATCCTGATTTTACTTTCAGCCCTTCTTATCATTCCGGCTTATTTCACGCCGCTTTGGCAGATCAGCCTGTGGGCTCCTCAATACCCCGAGGGACTCAACATGAAGATTTGGATTGATCACCTGAGCGGAAATGTGGATCAGATCAACGGGGTAAACCATTACATCGGAATGAGACATATCGGAGATGAAATGTTTCCTGAGTTCACCTTCCTGATCTATGTGATCGGGGCATTGATTGCCCTAGGAGTTATTGCTTTTCTGATTGGGAAAAGATGGAGTCTCTATGCTTTTTTTGGTCTGATGTCACTCTTCGGGATGGCAGTATTGGCAGATATGTACCGCTGGGGATATCAATATGGTCACAACCTTGATCCCAAAGCAGCCATAAAAGTGGAAGGGATGAGTTATCAGCCTCCATTGATTGGATATAAAGAGTTGTTGAATTTCTTAGCCTATTCCGGCCCGGACGCGGGAAGCTGGATCCTGATAGCAGGAGTGGGTCTACTCATTCTGGCAATTCTCAGAGACCGATTTCAAAAACCTGTCCAGGCCATTTAACCCTTAATCCCAGAAACTATGAGAAGCTTATCACTACTTTGTATTTTGATCATTTTGGCATCCTGTTCCGCAGATCCGAGACCAATCGCCTTTGGTCAGGATGGATGCCATCACTGCAAAATGACCCTGATGGATCCGAAATTCGGAGCTGAACTAGTCACCGAGAAAGGTAAAGTATTCATCTTCGATGA
This sequence comes from Algoriphagus aurantiacus, assembly GCF_035156405.1. Taxonomy (NCBI): domain Bacteria; kingdom Pseudomonadati; phylum Bacteroidota; class Cytophagia; order Cytophagales; family Cyclobacteriaceae; genus Algoriphagus; species Algoriphagus aurantiacus. The sequence continues at coordinate 212,250 of NZ_JAXRUT010000006.1, forward strand.
TGTCAACTGCATGCTGCAATACATGGATTCCGAAGATGGAAAAAGCCAGATGTACAAGCATATTCTCGTGACGGATTATTTGAATCCAGGTGTTCTCCTAGATGCAAACTTCGCCTTTTATCTTAAGTCCGAGGAATTCAAAACTCCAATGGCAAGTAACATCGTGGCCTTTCCGGATTATGATCTTTTAAAGGAATACAAGAATAAATCAGGAGGAGTATACCTCGCATGGGGAGAGCTTACCACACAGTTTAAATAGCCTGATTCGCAGGAATCCATGAAAACTTTAACACTTACATTCTTTTTTCTTCTTTGCCTGATCGGAGCCCCAGAAATATTGGCGGCTACCATCAGAATCACTCCGGGTCAATCGATTCAGGAAGCGGTGGATCGTGCCTCGGCAGGAGATACTTTGATTATTTCCGAAGGAACTTACAAGCAATTCGGGATCATCATCCGAAAACCATTGATACTGATCGGAGAGAATTACCCGGTAATTGATGCGGATTTCAAAGGAAATATCCTGATCGTCGCTACTTCCAACCTGACTGTTCAGGGTTTGAAATTGATCAATACGGGCAGATCGAATATGGATGATTCTGCGGCGATCAAGTTCTTCGATTCCAAGGATTGTATCATTCGCGACAATATTCTTGAGAATACCTACTTCGGTCTACATTTTTCGAATTCCTCCCAGATGACCATTATCAACAATAAAATCACAGCTTCGGCAATTCGGGAATTTGAAGTTGGAAATGGCATTCACCTTTGGAAGTGCAAAAATTCCTATATCGGAAATAACGAGGTTTCTGGCCATAGAGACGGGATTTATCTGGAGTTTGTGACCAATACGCAAGCGAAAGGAAACGTAGTGGAGAATAATATGCGCTATGGATTGCACTTTATGTTTTCGCACGACAACAGCTACATCCGAAATACTTTTCGTAAAAATGGTGCCGGAGTCGCCGTCATGTACACTAAAAATGTTGTAATGAGGGAAAACAGATTCGAGGAAAACTGGGGTTCCAGTGCCTATGGAATCTTGCTGAAGGACATCAGTGACAGTGAAGTTGTTGGAAATGTTTTCCTGAAAAACACCATTGGAATCTACATGGAAGGTAGTAGCAGAATTGAGTTTACCAATAATACATTCCGCGAAAATGGCTGGGCACTCAAGCTCATGGCGAGTTGTGACCAAAACACATTTAAAGCAAATAATTTCACCCAAAACACCTTCGATATCAGTACAAATGGCTCACTGGTTCTAAATACCTTGACAGAAAACTATTGGGATAAATATGAGGGCTATGACTTGGACCGGGATCAGGTCGGTGATATTGGCTATCGCCCTGTTAATCTCTACAGCGTGATTGTGGAAAAAATCCCGGCGGCAGTAATCCTTTGGAGGAGTTTCATGGTGACTCTTTTGGATCGGATGGAGAAAATCATCCCAACACTTACACCCGATGAAATGATTGATGAATCCCCAAAAATGAGACCTTATGATTTCGGTTAAAAATATATCCAAGAAGTTTGGCAAACTGCAAGTTCTGAAAAATTTCAATCTGGAATTTCAGCTTGGAAACAGCTATGCTTTGATGGGCCCCAATGGAAGCGGAAAAACTACCATAATCAAGACGATCCTGGGAATGGTAATGCCGGACAGTGGTGAAATATTAGTAAAAGGTAATTCCATTAAGGGAAGCCATTCCTATCGGCAAGACATCGGATACATGCCGCAGATTGGCCGATACCCATCAAATATGAAAATTGGGCAGCTTTTTTCCATGATGAAAGATATGCGTCCTGAAATAAAGAATTATGACTTGGGCTTGGTGGAAGCTTTCGAACTTGATCAAATGAAGGACAAATCCATTGGCACACTTTCTGGTGGAACCCGGCAAAAAGTAAGTGCAGCTTTGGCTTTTTTGTTTACTCCGGACATCTTGATTTTGGATGAACCTACGGCTGGCCTTGATCCGATTGCGGTGGAGATTCTTAAAGCTAAGATCAAAAAGGAACGAGTCTCAGGTAAGCTCATTTTGATCACTTCGCACATCATGAGCGATCTAGAGGAACTCACCAATCAAGCGGTTTATATTTTCGAAGGAGAGGTCTATTTCAATGACACCATTGAAAACCTCAAAGAGTTAACCGGGGAAGACAGATTCTCATCGGCCATTGCCAAACTGATGCAATGGACATTAAAGAAAAAGACAACTAAACGGGAAATGAGCCATGTTGAAACTACTTAAATACGCCCTTTACGATATTCTGAAATCGCGTTTTGCGATGATTTATACCTTGTTTATGATTCTGGTAGCAGTGTCTATTTACCAAGTCTCGGATGATCTCAGCAAGGTTTCGCTCAGTCTGATGAATATCATGATCATGATCGTCCCATTAATTTCTGCGGTTTTTGCAACAACCCATTTTTACAACAACTTGGAGTTTATAGAGTTGATACTTGCCCAGCCCGTGAAGCGTACACATGTATTTCTCAGCCAACTTTTGGCGGTGATCTTGATGCTGAGCTTATCGATTTTGATTGGATTCGGACTGCCGATGTTGCTGTGGGGAGCGGATAGCAGTTTGATAACCTTGCTTGGAGTGGGAGTGGTCCTGAGTGCGGTTTTTGCAGGATTTGCCTTTCTCGCCAGTGTTTTGACGCGTGACAAAGCAAAAGCTATCGGAATTAGTTTGGGACTTTGGATTTACTTTTCCCTAGTCTATGATGGTTTTGTCCTGTATCTGATTTACAGTTTTGCGGATTATCCCTTGGAAAAAGTCACCCTTGGTTTGGTCATGTTGAATCCTGTGGATCTAGGAAGAATTCTTATGCTTATGCAGCTGGATATTTCAGCATTGATGGGCTATACCGGAGCATTTTTTCAGCAGTTTTTCAACAGCTCCATGGGAATTCTCATAGCGGGAGGAACCTTGTTAATATGGGTACTCTGGCCAAATCTACTTGCCATGCGGGTGTTTAAGAAGAGAGATTTCTAAAGTAATATGGTTGTGATTTGATTAAGGCCTGCGAAGGAAGTTTCCTTTGTGGGCTTTTTTATTTTTAGGATCATCCGCCTAGTTTCCATCTGTTGAAATACGCCTAACCATATTTTGCTCTTAACTATTGCTTGACTGTCATTCGGCGCCAAACAATATCTCCATAGTTATATTTGTTTTCTTTCAATGCTTTAGAACTTCCTTTCAACTCCCCTTCCGAGTTCAGGCTCGATTTGAGTTCTGTCAGGGAATACTCATCATGCTCATAGTCATAGCTGATTCCGTCATCATTGTATAGTAAATAGGAATTTTCCTTTGTACCGTAATGCCTGACTTCTAAGGTTTGATCTGACTTGTTGTCTATTGTTGACAACATTGGGATGATTCCACCATCTTTCACAAAAAGCGGTATTTCTTCGAGCTTAGTTTTAATGGTAATAGTCTCATCATTGCCTGCATATTCCCCGGTATAGAAATCGAACCAATTCCCTTTTGGAAGAACAACTGTACGTTCCTCTTGTCCGGTAAACACAGGGGCTACCAATATGGAAGGACCCATCATGTATTGATCGGTGACTTCCAGTCTTTTTTGCTCAGCGTATGGATTTTTCGCATGATCAAGTTCACTTCCAGACAATGTCTCCTGAGAATTGTATCCGCTCTCCAATACCATAGCTCGGAAAGGAGGTATGCCCTTTTGATTGTATTCATAAAAGGCGGTATAAAGGTAGGGGAGCAGTTTCAATCTAAGCTCTATAGTATTTCTGACCATGTCTGTTACTTCGGGGTAGCTCCAAGGTTTTTTGCCAGAAGACCATGCATTGAGCATCATGAGTGGAGAAAAACTAACCGTTTGAAATCAGCGAATCCATTCCTCTGCGGAATCAGCGCTTCGAATTTCAGGAGTCCATAAAAGTCCTGACAAGGAAGCATTGGCTAATGCAGTCACATAGCCTATATGATCATAATAATCACTGTACAGCACAAAATTATGATTACTTGTTCCTATATAAGCGGATCTGATCAGATTGTAAGTCCGCTGATTTTGTTCCTTGAAATGACGGTCAAACATGTCCATCATCGTCATGCCATAAAGTTGTCTGATTTCTACCGCATCATTACCTGAAGGGAAGGTGGCATGATCGGGCCATAACCAAACATCGTAGCCATCAACCTCATCAAATTTATATCCACTCACGCCTAAATTTAAATGATTCTTTTGGTGGTGTTTTAAGAATACTTCTTGGGCTTCAGGAATAGTAAAATCAGGAACTTCCCCTAGCCAGACCGTATGACTTCCTGTAAAAGGCCTGATATCTTTATACATAGTTGAAATTGGTGCTACATACGGATTCTCCCAGAGATTTACTTTTATCCCTTTTTCATTTAAAGTCTGGACAAAGTTTTTGGGATCAGGAAAGCGTGTACTGTCCCAATCGAAAGAGCAAGGGTAGGCAAAACTTTGCCAGCCCGGTTCAAGTCCTATTACATCCAAAGGGAACTTGTTTTCTTCAAAATCCTTTATCTCTTTCAACACGTCCTCATCCGTACTTTCGGTGTGCATTCTATGCCAGAATCCTAAGCCCCATTTAGGGGGGATGATTCCGCCTCCAAAAAACAGGTTATAGCGCTGCACTACTTCGAGAGTTGTTTGTCCGGAAAAAACAAATATTTCCATTCCGCCTCCTTCGACACTTGCTTCAACTGCATCAGACAACGGGCGTGCAGCCCAATTTTCCCCTGTTGTCCGGTCTATGCGTTCAGGAAGGTTACTGTCTTTTCTGTTACCAACCCCAACATGTATTTTTATACGTTTTGACGAATTAATTAAAACACCATACCCCCCACTTGAAATATAGAAGGGAACCGGTGCATGAGTGTATCCTTTTATCCCTCCATAATGGTCCACTTTTAGAGAATAAACATTACTACGTCTGTTTATTCCTTCAAACTCCAATCCTAAGCCATAGATTTTTTCTGTTTCATTCAATGGCAATCTTATACTTGCTCGATTTGGAGTAAGAAGGCTTCTACTGGCATCTTGAGCAAAGGGAAATGGAGCATCTCCCAACTCCTTGATAGCATCTGTTTTGGGGGCATTGGCATAGTCCATGGGATTTAATCCCATTTCGCCTAAACTTGCTTTCCAAATGCCAGGCATAATCTTTTCCCATTTCAAATCATCCATCTCTGAAATCAGGGTATTTTGTGCACGTACTTTCGAACAAAACGGGATTAGCACCAGTAGAAGCAAATAGGGTTTAAAAAGACTCCTTTCCGATTTCCTTTTCATATTCAGGGATTAGTAAATTTTAAATTATCTGCCATAAATGAATTTTATTTTCAATATAATATAATTGCTTCATTTATGAGGTTGCCCAATTAATAATGCTGAAAGGCGAGTAGGGTGAGTGAAAATATCCTTTGACAAGTTGTTTTCAAAAAGGAGTGATTACCGGATTTTTCATAAATACCTCTACTTAAATATGCCTTTTACGATTTTTTGAAACTTCGTTTTGCGATGATTTATACCTTGTTTATGATTTTGGCTGCCGTATCAATTTATCAGGTATCGGATGATCTCAGCAAGGTTTCACTCAGTCTAATGAATATCATGATCATGATCGTCTCTTTAATTTCTGCGGTTTTTGCGACTACCCATTTTTACAATAATCTGGAGTTTTTTGAGTGGAGCTGGCAATACAGAAGACGAATAAATTTGAGTAAGATTATGAGCTTTTGGAGATATTATTCACATACCTATAGCACTATAGCAAATTGCCTCAAGGTATAGAGATTAATTAGACTATTTTGTTGGCGGATCTTTTTCCCAAGCCATTTTATTAACTGATAGAGATAATTTTAAGGTGGTATATAAAAGAAAATGACCCTTCCTATTATTAGAATGTATTCTTTTAATTTCACAAGAAATCCACTTGAAGAGCAGGTGGAGTTCTAGGTGGAGTATAAAATGCTCAACCCGATATTGTCTCGAATTATGACGTTTGTAGATTTTTTTTTAAGAATTGACTTTCTTTAAATAAAATGTAAGAGGAAAAGCAATCATCAACGGTTAGATCGTAAAGGCAATCCTTATAAGGAGTCCTCATCAAGTTATTTTTTCGTATTGGCTTGCTTTATATAGCCCAGCTATTCCATTTTCAATCGTAAATGAAGCAATAGTATAAATAGGCGCATCGGGTCGTGTGACAAAAGGCATTACTTTGAAGTCAGCTTTAAGCTCATCAGGTTTGGCTACCAATACTACATATCCTCGCTGCTCATTATAAAACTTGATGTCCGGATTGACCTCCATCAGTTCCAAACCAACTGTAGAAAATTCATTTCCATCTCCAGCGCTGCTTATGCTGGTGCCCATAAACTCCGTACCCATTACTTCAGATTGAGGATCATCAGGATTCAGCCTAAGTTCATTGACCCAGTTCTTATGGGAATCACCCGTAAGCACAACCAGATTCTTTACCTGATTTTCTTTGATACTATTCATCAGCCTATTTCTGGTAGCGGCATACCCATCCCAGGAATCAGCAGCATACTTTATAGCACCGTCCATTTTTCTACCAACTTGGGCCATCCTAACCTGTTGTCCCAAGATATTCCAAGTACATGCTGATTGCGAAAGGTTTTCTGTCAACCAATTTTCCTGTGCTTCACCCAGCATCGTTCTACTTGGATCAAAGCGTGCAGCACAATTTTCTTCCCAGTTACCGCTGCATGCAAAATCGGTTCTGAATTGACGGGTATCCAGCATGGAAAATTCCGCTAGATTACCAAAACTGAATTTTCTGTAAATATTCATAGCTATGCCTTCTGGGATCGAAGTTTTTCTCAAGGGCATATGTTCATAATAAGCCTGAAATGCCACCGCTCTCCGTTGCAGAAATGCAGCATTGTCATCATAAGGAGGGCCAAGCCCGCCCCAGTTGTTTTTGACCTCATGATCATCAGGGACTACTATCCAAGGAAAAGCTGCATGCGCTGCCATTAGGGAAGGATCACTCTTATACTGTCCATACCTGATCCTGTAATCCTCCAATGTCATAATCTCCTTTTCCGGGAGATGCTTTCGAAGTGCATTTGCACCACTTCCCTTTTCATAGATATAGTCACCCAAAAAGAAAACTACATCCAGGTCTTCCTTTACCATATGATCATAGGCCGTATATAATCCAGCGGCGTAGTTTTGGCATGAAGTGATGGCAAACCGTAATTCAGCCAGATCGGCACCGTAGTCAGGAGCAGTTTTTGTTTTACCTGTCTGTGATATAAAGCCTCCAGTCTTGAACCGATAGTAGTAATAGCTGGAAGGTGATAGATCAGCTACTTCCACATGGATAGAATGTGCAAAATTTTTGGTGGCCAATTCTTTTCCATGCTGCACTATATCTCTGAATCCGGGATCTGACGCTATTTCCCAACTCACTTCCAGCTCCTGATCTGTGAGACCTCCGCCTTCTAAAGGCTTGGGAGCAAGTCTGGTCCAGAGTACGATGCCATCAGGTAAAGGCTCTCCTGAAGCGACCCCAAGTGTAAAAGGATAGTCACTGAGTTCTCCTGCTTTTGAATAATAGGGGATTGACCCAATAAGACTTACACCGGATAAGGTAATTGCTGTCTTATGCAGAAATGTCCTTCTGTCTATTTTTTCAGAACTGATGAACAACTGAGATTGCTTAATATGAGGTGAGGAATCCATGGGCAGAGAGATAGGTAAAGTGAAAAGTAAGTACGCCTTTAGGCTGGCCAAAAATATCTCATTCCACATTTTTTTAAAGGATATACTCTTTACCAAATTATTAATTAGGTATTTAATTTGGCTTCCTATTGCCTTCAAAAGTCAGTGTGCAAGTCTTTTGTTTTTACTGCTTCAAATAAGTTGAAAAAAAGAGGCAGGCTTTTGTTTTTCACTGTTTAAACGGAATATGCATACCTTAATTAGATAGGTATCTGTATCCAATCATAACCTATTCTTAACATCATTATTCCTTCAGGCATTGCTGCTTCAGGTAACTTTACTTCAAATATAAGTGCATGAAAGCTATACTAAACGAACAGCTGCTCCTCCGCAAAATCCAAGACGAGGATGATGATGCTTCCTTCAGGCTGCTCTTCGATTCGTACTGGGATATGCTGTTTCATCATGCCCTCAAAAAAACCAAATCCCAGGATTTGGCTATGGACCTGGCCCAGGAGACTTTTATCAATTTCTGGAAATATAGAAAGCGTATTGGCGAAATACAGAATCTCCAAAGCTACCTGATCACCATGCTTAAGTATCAGTTTTTTAAATGGATAGATCAAGAGAAAATAATATTTGATGAGTTGGATTCTTCCCAGCTTAACGGTTCCCATACCGATTCAATTGACGGTTTTAAGATTATGGAGTTTAATGAACTCTATACTTTTTTAATGGATAGAATAGAGGAGTTGCCAGTGAGAAGCAAACAGATTTTTATCCAGAACAGGTTTGAAAACAAGACTGTAAAAGAACTGGCCGAAACCTACTGCATCGCGGAGTCCACTGTAAGAAATCATCTAAGCCAGGCCAATTCCAAACTTCAGGCACAACTGGAAAACAATTTGATGGCTGGTGCATTAATCTCACTAATGATAGCTTGACTTGATTATTGTTTTGTTACTAAACAGAATTTTTTATTCATGATTCAATAATGAATTGTGACTAGATGAAAGCAGTGGATCATGTCTCTTAAGTAGGAAGAGACAGTATATGAATTCACACAAAATTAAAGTACGGTTAAGGAATCTTTTTAGTAAAAAAGAGCAGAATAGATCTCAGCTTGAAGAACTGAATCAATGGTACAACTCATTAAATGAGGAAGTAACCAGACCTATAGATAACGACCGGCTTAAATCGCAGGCTTGGGAAAATATCTTCAATGAAATTCATGCTGTCAAAGTACTGGATAGGAATGAGAAGGAGACAGTTTTCGGAAGTTGGCTCTGGAAAGCGGCAATTCTTCTCATATTTTGCGGAGCTGGCTATGGGCTATTTACTACGCTGCCTGAGCCTCCAGAAAAAGCAAAACTGGCAGCAGGATCATATAGCAATGACATCGGGAAGGTATCTGCTTTTCTACTTCCTGATGGTAGTAAAGTCTGGCTAAGTACAGGGTCGAAACTGGAGTATGCAGAAGACTTTCCATCTAATCGTATGGTTAGTTTATCCGGAGAAGCTTTTTTTGAAGTCATCCGTAATCCTGAATCACCTTTTAAGATTATGACGGGGGCTGTGGCTACGGAAGTTCTCGGCACATCCTTCAACCTTAAATCTTACAATCAATCGGGAGTAGAACTGTCTGTTTATTCCGGAAGCGTTAAATTTTCTGATCAGCACTCCAAGCTGGATTCTGCCATTCTGCTGATGGGTGAAAAAATCAGCTGGACAGCTCAGGCAGGTCTTAGTGAGCCTGAGCTATTTGATGTAGCGGAGCTTCCTGATTGGAGACTTGGCAAAATCACCTTTGACAATGCAAGTATTGAGGTGATCCAATCTACTTTGAAAAGATGGTATGATGTATCTATTGAAGTAAAGGGATATGGGACAAACTGTAATTATAGCGGAGAATTTCAGCAGGCAAGCCTGGAGCAAATTCTTGAAACCCTCAGCTACGCTCTAAACCTAACCTATAAAATAAATGATGCCAATGTGACAATCCATGTAAACCACTGCGAATGAAAAATCCGGTGATTTCAAGAACCACCGGATCAAAGATCGAATGAATTAACTGACTTGATGGTGTACAATTTTGGCGATGCGGCACCTCCAAGTCTCAACCTTTATTTATCAAAATTATGAAAAAAAAATTACTACAACTCATGTGGGATACATCCAAGTGCCTCATGGTAGTCTTCACGATGACTTATTGCCTAAGTGGTCTGGCTTTGGCCAATAGCTCATATGCGCAACATCTTAATCTGACACAGATTACAATACAGTCCAAAAAAACTTCAGTTCTGGATTTCTTTCACCTGGTGGAAAAACAATCTGAATTTAGGTTTCACTTCAATCCTGAAGTAGTAGAGAATAAGCAAATCGCACTTTCAGGCAATGCCGATCTGGAAACCTTGCTTTATGAAGTGGCAGCCCAGACAAGGCTTGGCTTTAAGCAGGTCAATGAATCCATTGCAGTAAAACAAACGGATAGGAAATCCCAGGAGGCTATTGAAGTGAAAATAAAAATCTCAGGAAGGATAGTGGACGTAGAGACTCAAGAGCCCATCATGGGGGCAAGCGTTTTTATATCCGAAACCAGCCAAGGTGCCATGGCAGACCTGGATGGCAATTGGTCACTGGAAATCGATGAAACCCTCTTGGGGAAAGAAATCAAGGCTTCAGCTTTAGGATATAATCCGGAAATGACTACTATCAGTGAAGATGAAATGACTTTTTTACTGATTCCACAGGAGTTGGCAGAAGTAGTGGTAGTAGGTTATGGTACACAGAAAAAAATCAATCTGACGGGAGCTGTTTCTCAGATTGGTTCAGAGGCTATTGAAAATAGGCCTTCGCCAAACTTGACCAGAATGCTTCAGGGAGCTCTTCCCAACTTGAATATCAAAATGGTGGATGGTAGCCCCACTCGTTCAGCAGCTTTCAATATCCGTGGTGCTACTTCCATAGGAGCAGGCGGGGATGCGTTGGTATTGATCGATGGGGTAGAGGGAGATGCCAACTTGGTGAATCCTAATGATGTGGAAAGTGTAACTATCCTGAAGGATGCTTCTTCTGCAGCAGTCTATGGTTCTAGAGCAGCTTTTGGAGTGGTTTTGATTACTACCAAAAACCCTAAAAAAGGATCTTCTGGTGTGGATGTGAAAATCAGCCATTCGGTCAATCAACGGACAGTAGTGCCCAATCTCGTTACCAATGGCTATGAATGGGCTAAGAATTTTGATGAGGCATTCTTTGCATGGTACGATTACAAAACCCATCCGATCTCTGTAAACAGTATTTTTCCTTTTTCCCTGGAATACCTGGAAGAACTGAAAAACCACAACGAAAACCCAAATCTCCCAGAGACGGTTTTTAACGAAGAGCTGAACAGGTATGAATATTTTGGGAATACTGATTGGTTCAAATACCTGCACAAAGACAATATGCCTGCTACGGAGGCATCTATCAGCGCATCAGGTGCATCTGACAAAGCGAGCTATTATATCTCAGGCCTTTATTATCATCAGGATGGGATTTTCAACTATTCTTCGGATAACTTCAACAAATACAACCTCCGTGCAAAAGGAGCAGTAAACATTATAGATTGGTTGTCTCTCGAAAACAATTTTGATCTCAGTACTTATAAATATGAATATCCACTCCTTGCAAATGGCGATGCCGGGATTTGGAGATACTTGGCTGTGCAGGGCTTTCCTATGGCGGTGATGCAAAACCCAGACGGTAGCTTTACACGATCAGGGTCTTACATAGGAGCTTCTTATGTGGATGGCAGCAGCAAGTCAGATCAGAGTAAATTCTTTATCAGAAACACACCTTCGCTTACTGCAACTCCCTTTGGCGATCTTTTGACTTTCAAAGCCAATTTCACCTTCTCCAAGAATTTCAACAAAGACGTTCGCTACAATAATTTCGTGGACTTTAGCACAGCCCCTGATCAATCCTCCCGCTTCGGACAAAGCTTACTCCGTCAACTTACGGATGAGACCACCTATTGGGGATCAAATATCACCACAGAGCTTAAAAAGAACTTGAATGAGGTGCATGACTTCACCTTGCTGTTGGGTTATAATGTGGAGAGCAACCGATTAGAAAATCTGGATTCCCAACGGGATGGATTACTGGTTGAGACCAAGCCTGATTTTAATCTAATGGATGGGCTCAATTATACCATACGGGGTGGCGGAAGTGAATGGAAATACATGGGCGTCTTTTATCGGTTAAACTATCGTTTTAAAGAGAAATACTTGTTGGAATTCAATGGACGCTATGATGGCTCATCCAAATTCCCAAGTGACCAGCGCTTTGGATTCTTCCCGTCAGTGTCGGCAGGATGGAATATTTCTGAGGAAGGCTTCATGAGCAATACAAAAAACTGGTTGGACAATCTGAAGATCCGCTCTTCCTATGGAACGCTAGGAAATGGAAATGTAGCACCCTATCGCTATATGGAAACAATGACAGTAGCCAAGACCAGCGTGATTTTAGATGGAATACAGAAAGGTTATACCTACCTGCCTGGTGCGATTCCAAATGGCTTGACTTGGGAGAAGGCCACCACCTTTGACATAGGTATGGATGCTTCCTTATTTTCTGGCAAATTCACACTAAGCTTTGACTGGTATAATCGATTGACCACGGACATGTTTACCTATGGTGAGCCTCTTCCAAATGTATTCGGGGCAACTGTCCCTTACGGCAACTTCGCTGATCTTTCCACCAAAGGCTGGGAATATACAATGGCATGGAAAGATGAATTCGCCTTGGGTTCTAAACCTTTCAGCTATAGTATTTCAGGTTCTCTATGGGACAGCCAGGCAGAAATCACCAAGTTCAACAATCCCAACAAACTGATCTCAAGTACCTATTATGAGGGCTCAAAAATCGGAGAAATCTGGGGATATGAAACGATGGGTTTTTTCACATCTGAAGAAGACGTCGCCAATCATGCAGATCAAAGCTTTCTGGTTAACTCAAATAACAGACAATGGTTAGCCGGTGATTTGAAGTATGCAGATCTGAACAATGATGGGGTTATAAATCAAGGGACAAATACAGTAGATAATCCTGGCGACAGAAAAATCATCGGCAACAGTGCGCCGAGATATCAGTTTGGGTTTACACTTTCCGGTAACTGGAATGGCTTTGGGATCTCAGCATTCTTACAGGGAGTAGGCAAGCGTGATTGGTATTTCGCACCTGAGGCGGATTTATTCTACGGTCCATACAACAGGCCGTATGGTTTCCAGCCAAAAATGATGATGGATGATATTTGGACAGAAGAGAATCCTGATGCCTATTTTCCAAGATTCAGAGGATATACTGCGTTGGGAACTGGCAGATCTCTTGGCGCACCGCAAACAAGATATTTACAGGATGCCAGCTACTTACGCTTGAAAAATGTGACGTTGGATTACTCCATTCCTGCTCATCTCCTAGGCAAAATAGGGATGAAGAAGGCACTCGTCTATGTGAGTGGACAGAATATCCTGACCTTCTCCGGTCTATACAAACACACGGATAATTTTGATCCGGAAATCATCGAAGTCCCTACAGGAGATATGACGAATAGCCATGGACAGGGTGATGCCTATCCCATGCTCAAAACCTATACTGTGGGTTTGAATCTTTCTTTCTAATTATTGAATCTATTTGATCATGAAATCGAGCATGTCGCAGGCGACACACAGAGGGGTGATTATTCCCCTTGTAAGATTCCATATGACCATTGAAAACAAATTATAATCATATGAAAAAATCATTGATAATACTTTCTACGGCTATACTTTCCATTATGTCATTCAGCTCTTGCGAAGACTTTCTGGATACTGAGCCAGTGGATAGACTGGTGCCAAATACCTTTTTCCAATCCGAAAAAGACTTAGAATTATATACCACTTCTTTTTACCAAAGGATGCTTCCTGGAGGTCTCGAAGTCGTTCAAAGCGATGAATTGGGAGATTTTACTTCAAAAAACCAATCTCCGACTTTCATCTCGGGAACCTACTCATCAGTAGATGAAGGAGCATGGAACTGGACAGATCTAAGGAACATTAACTATTTCCTCGAAAATTTTGATCAGGAAGTCATTCCACAGGAAGCCAGAGATCACTATGAAGGCATCGCAAGATTCTTCCGGGCCTGGTTTTATTTCGATAAGGTAAAACGTTACGGTGATGTGCCTTGGTATGGGCAAACATTGGATACTTCAGATGAAGAAGAATTGTATAAGCCTAGGGATCCACGTGAATTGGTAATGGCCAACGTAATGGAAGACCTGAATTTTGCAGTGGAGCATATCCGGGATACCAAGGACAACACTTCTTCTATGATCACCCGACAGGTTGCATTGGTATTCAAGTCAAGAGTTGCGCTTTTCGAGGGAACGTTCAGGAAATACCATCCTGAAGCAGGACTTAGTGCCTCGGCAAATGAATTTTTAACAGAAGCGGCGGATGCAGCCAATAAGGTAATAGGAACTGGAATGTATTCTATCTTCAGTACAGGAAGCCCTGCGACTGATTATAGGGCACTATTTACCAGTGAAAATCCAGTTAATACTGAAGTGATGCTAGCTGTGGTGTACAATAACGCATTAAGAAGGTGGCATAATATCACTTGGAAGTTTAACAGCGCTACCTATGGTGCACGCTGGGGATTGAACAAGCAGTTCGTCAATACTTACCTGATGACAGATGGAACACGTTTTTCAGATAAGGCAGGGTTTGACGAATTAGTGTTTGTGGATGAAATGAAAAACCGTGATTATAGACTTGGCCAGACAGTCCGTTCACTTGGGTATACCCGTAGTGACGGAAGTCCTGCACCTCCAAATTTCGGATATACCTTCACTGGATATCATATATTGAAACATAGCCTGGACAATAAAGCGCTGGATGGGATATCTGAATCCTATAATTCCATTCCTTTAATCCGATATGCAGAGGTTCTCTTGAATTATGCCGAGGCAAAGGCAGAACTTGGGCAGTTTGATGAAAGTGTATGGAATCAAACAATCGCTCCCCTTCGTGAACGGGCGGGTGTAAATTCAATGCTGCCGTCCACTTCCGATAGCTACCTTCAAAACACTTATTATCCTGGTATAAGTGATAAGTTTTTACTTGAAGTAAGACGAGAAAGAGCCATTGAGCTTTGTTATGAGGGATTTCGATACGATGATTTGCTTCGCTGGAAAAAAGGAGAATTGATAGAAATGCAATGGAAAGGGATTTACGTTCCGGGCTTGGATATACCAATGGACCTTGATGGCAATGGTACACCTGATGTAGCTTTTGTTCAAACAGTGCCGGAGTCAAAAGTTCCCGGTGTTATCTACTTTATAATTGATGGCACTGCATCTCAGCTTTCTGAAGGAACTAAAGGACATTTGATCTGGAGAGATGATGAGGATAGAGAATTCTCCGAGAAAAAATACCTGCACCCAATCTCAAACACGGATATAGTTCTTAATCCAAATCTGGAGCAAAACCCAGGCTGGGATTGATCATAAAATCAAAAAAAATGATGCAACTAAAATTTAGATATTTACTGCTGATGACCATGGTCATCAGCAGTGTTTCATTCGCACAAAAAAGTTCGGTTATCCTTCCCGATATTCCTGGGTTTTATACTCTAAAAGGTGATTTTCACATGCATACTGTCTTTTCTGATGGACATGTTTGGCCGACCTTTCGGGTGAATGAAGCTATCCGGGATGATCTTGATGTTATTTCTCTTACAGAGCACATCGATTACGAAGGCTTTCCTGATCTGATAGAGAAAGATTACAATAAGTCCTATGAAATCGCATCTAAAGCTGCTGAAAGTAAAGGTTTGATAATAATTAAAGGTGTGGAAATATCCCCTAGGGTAGCCCCGTATCATCACAATGCGTTGTTTCTGGAAGATGCCAATGCTCTTCCTACCGAGTATATGAAGAGTGGTAAGGCGGAATTTGTGATGAAAGACAGCATTACACATGACCAGCTGATGGGACCATTTCTCGCTGCCAAGAAGCAAGATGCATTTGTAGTATATAATCACCCGAGCTGGGGATGGTGGGATAAGAAAGATACAGTGCTGTTTACTTCCTTCCATCAAGAATTATTGGATTTGGATATTCTTAAAGGAGTCGAAGTCGTCAATTCGGGTAATTATAATGTGATTGCACATAGGTTGGCTATGGAGCATAACCTCACCATGCTATGCAATACTGATGAGCATTACGATAACCATCCTAGGTACAAGGAAACCCACAGACCGATGACGTTGGTTTTTGCAAAAGAAAAAACTGCGGAAGGAGTGGAGGAAGCGTTATTTGCCAAGAGAACAGCCTTGTATTTTGGTGACTATGTTGTTGCCAGACAGCCGGAAGCAGAAGCACTATTTAAATCCGCTATCCAGGTGAGTACGGAGCGTAGGTTGCGAAAAGCCGAACCTCTTTTGATACTAAACTTTGTAAATTCCAGTGATATTCCCTTTGAGACCAAAATGCAAGCGGCATATGATATAGAAGGGGCTCCATTGGGAAAGGTCACTATTCCAGCCCAGGATTCGGTTCAAGTGATCCTAAAAGCTGTTTGGAAATATCCTGAGGAAGTCAAAATGAAAGTATTGGTAGAGAATATACTGGTAACGCCTGATTCAGGATTACAGACTGAATTTATAGTAACTACGAATCAAGACTAAGTTGAAATTGCCACTATGATTTTCAAGAGCCACCTTCTTGTTCTGTTTGTAATCTTACTCGATGTGCATTGCTCTTCAGCGCAATCCCTAAAAGTTATTTCTTACAACATCCATCATGGTGCTGATAAGAATGAGGTAAATACGCTAGAGGAAATGGGGGAATATATCAAAGTCTCCAATGCAGATCTGGTGGGTTTACAAGAAGTGGATAGCATGTGCAACCGCTCTGGAAGTGTGGATCAAATGAAGATTTTGGCAGAAATTACCGGAATGCATTATGCTTTTCAAAGGCATTTTGAATACGACGGCGGTGCATACGGTTTGGGGATTTTGTCTAAATATCCAATTATCAGTGAAGAACATAACCAAATCACTTCTATAAAAAATGGAGAAAATAGATCCTTGGCATTGCTCTCTGCCAAAATTTCCTTGCCGGATAGAAAAGAGATTGTCTTTGCCACCGTTCACTTAGCCCTGGATCAATCTACGCGATTGATTCAGGCGGATGAAACGCTGGAATTTCTAGAGTCCGACTTGCCACTTATCCTCACGGGTGATTTTAACTCAGAGCCCGGAACAGAAGAAATCGAATTGTTTTCAGAGCAAATGAAAATGGCGGATGATAAGTTGGACTACACTTTCCCAGTCATAAATCCTTCCAAAAAGATAGACTATATCTGGATCAGTAAAGACCATAGCAAGAATATATCCCATGTCAAAGTACCTTTAACTATTCAGTATTCAGATCACCTACCCCTGGAAGCAGAATTGACTCTCAAATCCAATTGAATTCTTTTAATTTTTCGTTTTTAAAGTTCATATGAAAAGACTACGTTTCTTTACAATATTATTGCTGACTTGTTTGATTCTTTCGTGTGCTAAGGCTCAGGACCCTGCAATCGAGTCAGATCCAATCCAACAACCAGAAATCACAGAAGGTCTGGATATTAAAGTATTGAGTTATAATGTGCATCATTGCAATCCCCCAAGTAAACCCGGGCTGATAGATGTAGATGGTATAGCGAAGGTGATCTTAGATTCAAATGCGGATTTGATAGGCTTGCAGGAAATAGATGTGAATAATGAGCGGTCTGGTATGCATCTGGATCAAGCCGCAAAGCTTGCCGAGCTCACGGAAATGAAGTTCTATTTCTCAAAAGGCATTGATTATAAAGGTGGGGCATATGGAACTGCAATCCTTTCCAAATACCCTATTTCAGAAATGGAGACGATTCATTTACCAGAGGAAGCCGGAACCGAGAGAAGAACGCTATCCGTGCTTACTGTGGAATTACCTGGTGAAGTCCCAGTCAGGTTTGGAAACATACATTTGGACTTTACCAGTGATACTAACGCACTTGCCCAAGCCAAAGCAATCACCACCTATTTTGAAAAGGAAGAATTGCCGATAATCCTAGTGGGAGACTTCAATGTGGAGGCAAGTAGCATGACGATGGCTCATCTGGATAGGACTTTTGACAGGACCTGTGAGCAAGGATGTCCAAATACAATTCCAGTGGTTACTCCTAGAAAAGCAATTGACTTTATTTTGTATTCCAAAGGATTTGAAATTCAGACCATGTTCCATGAGGTGATTCAAGAACATTACGCGTCGGATCATTTGCCGGTATTGGCCAAACTAAGACTTTGAACCTTCGGGTTATTTGTCATATTTTACTCTTTTATATATGGTATTTTTTTACCACAATCAAAAACAGAGGCTGTCCCAAAGATGGGATAGCCTCTGTTTATTTATAAAATTGCTTTTAACCACTCTGTACAGGGTTTTGCACCTATTAAGGTGAATAAGTTGGTTATCCCTACAGTTTGGGTTTTCCAACAATATTTAGGACTAAAGATTGTTTGTGCTGCGTTCCGTTTAGTTGTACTATGTTAGAGTTCTTGTGTCAGGTATAGGGATATTTCCCCTTTACGCAATATAACTAAAGTCACCTCCAACTTTAATTCAAGTAGGAACGGAAGATCGTTCTTTACCTATAGAGACAGCAGAATATTACAAATCACTGCTGAAAAGTTTCGGGATTGTGTGTTGAAACTTTACCAGGGGGCAAGTCATCCTGTTTATCATTACCGAAAAGGGTAATCTTTCAATTATTTTAAGATGATTGAGGATTCTGAGAATTTCCTTTTGAAGAATGGCCCCTACAGAAGAAGGGGAAGTATTTTATTTCTATTACCAGGCTATGGGATGGAGGAATGAAAACGGGATGCCTTTACAGGACTGGAAAACCGCCGCTTTCCAATGGTTATGGAATCTTGAGAATTAGAATTAAAGGGATGTTTTGAAAAGTCTTAATTCTTCTGACATTAAGCCCTGCAAGGGAAAGGACTGCGCGGTGGTGCAGTCAGCAATATGTAGAGGCTGTCTCAAAACTCAAATGTAAGGCCTGAGAATTGAATATTTAGGATTAAAGTTCGGGTGGAACAGCAGGCACTGTGGTGGATATCAAGCTTATTTTTGCGGCTGCGATCAAAGCCAATGCAAGTTCTGGAAAATTGTGATTGATCTAGAGGATACTTCAGAAAATTATTTCTTAAAAAAGTCACCATCTCCGGAACCTATTTTTCCTAACGCTGTTAAGTGATTTAATTCAGAGAAGTGATGGGAAGTAAGGAACGCATATCGAGACTAAAAGAAGAAACCAGAAGTAACATTCTTCGGGCAGCATTTGAGATTGTCAAGGAGGAAGGGTGGATTGGGCTCAGCATGCGCAAGATTGCCGACCGGATTGAATACACTGCTCCCATTATTTATGAATATTTTACCAATAAGGAGGCAATTTTAAATGAACTGGCCCGGATTGGATTTGAGGATTTGGATGAAGTATTGGAGGAGGCCCAAAAGACGAATAGTGTTCCTGAGGAGCAATTGGAAGCGATGTGGATGGCTTTTTGGGAGTTTGGTCTTCACAATAGAGAGATTTACCAGATCATGTTTGGTGTAGAGATGACCTGTTGTATCGCAATGGTGCCGGAAGCCCAGTTGCCGTCCAAAAGATTTTGTCCGGTAATCACCAAGCTGCTTTCTGAGAGAGAGAGAGACACTGGGATTTGTCGACAGAAATACTTCAGTTTCTTTTCAGTAATCCATGGATTGTTGTCGATCAACCTGGTTGGAAAAGGTCTGACTGAAGAAATGAATAAACAGATCTTAAAAGATGCTATTGTAGGAATTATAAAAACCATCTAAAAAATTTTTATCCAAATTTCTAACGCTGTTAGTTTTTCTAATAGTCTTAGAATGTAGAGAATGACATGCTTTATTCTCTACCAAATCCAGAATTAATTTAATCGGTAAAATCACCGGATTCAGACGATATAATTCAAACCTAAAAGCTTTTACTTAACGATGTTAAATTATTTTATTATGTTATTCTATCCTGAGCAAATAATGCAAAAAGTAAATTATTCCAATGATTATCAGAATTTTAAAATCACTAAACCAATGAAAAATTTTATCTTAAGCCTAGGTGCTATTGTATTGCTGAATGCTTGTAGTCCAGCCCATTCCACCGATCAGGCAGCCACTGCTCCGCTACAATTGCCTGTATATTTAATCCAAGAATCAACAGCTGAGACTTCTCTTGAATATCCGGCCACAGTGGAAGGAACCGTCGATATTGAACTACGGCCACAGGTAAGCGGAACACTTGAACGGATCATGGTGGATGAGGGAGAATATGTGGAGAAAGGAAAACCCGTGTTTGCGATCAACGACCTGCCTTTTCGCGAAGCGCTCAATCACGCCATTGCCAATTTCCATGCAGCAGAAGCTGCTTTGGTGCAAAGCGAGCTTGAAGTGGCGAAGTACACACCTTTGGTGGAGAAAAAGGTAGTTTCCGAGTTTCAACTGAAAACCCTTGAAGCAAGCCGCCAACTTGCCCTATCCAATCTGGAGCAGGCAAAAGCACAGGTAGAGTCCGCCAAAATCAATTTGAGCTATACAAAAATTCACGCTCCGGTAAGCGGCTATATCGGCAGGTTACCCAAGAAACAGGGTACGCTGGTCGGCCCTGCAGATCAGAGTCCGCTGACTACACTGTCTGATGTCCATGAAGTGCATGTGTATTTTGCTTTGGGAGAGACAGATTTTATACGATTTACAGACCGGTATGAAGGAGAGACTTTGACGGAGAAAATCAAAAATCTTCCTCCTGTCACGTTGGTACTCGCAGATCACAGCAAGTACTCGGAACTGGGAAAAGTTGATGTCGTAGACGGACAGTTCAATAAAAATACGGGTACAATCACCTTTAGAGCCACTTTTCCAAATAAGCAAGGCTTACTCCGATCCGGTAATACAGGTAGGATTGTGATCACCCACCCCCACATGAAGGCTATTCTGGTTCCCCAGCAGTCGACTTTCGAAATTCAGGACAAAGTCTTTGTAGTAGCTGTAGATGACCAAAATCAAGTTGTCCGGAAACCAATCCAAGTCAGTGGGACGTCCGGAGATAATTATTTGGTATCCGGCGGACTAAATGAAGGAGACAGAATTGTCTTCAAGGGATTTGAGACGCTTCAGGATGGGGCGATCATCTCTCCGGAATCCTCAGAAACAAATCCTGCCAAACCTTAAAAATAATTTAAACCGATGTTTCAAAAATTTATAGACAGGCCGGTATTGGCGTCTGTCATATCAATCCTATTGGTTATTCTCGGGGTTCTGGGGGTATTCAAATTACCCCTGCAACAGTTCCCTGATATTGCCCCTCCGGCAGTGCAGGTGGTAGCCATATATCCCGGCGCCAACGCAGAAACACTGCTGAGGTCAGTAGCTCCTTCACTCGAGGAATCCATCAACGGCGTGGAAGGAATGAGCCATATAAGCTCCACGGCCAGCAATGACGGTTCACTGGTAATCAAAGTGTACTTCGAACTGGGTACCGATCCTGACCAAGCTGCGGTGAACGTTCAAAATCGTGTTTCCCAAGCTACCAGCCAGCTGCCTGCCGAAGTGGTGCAGGCGGGAATCACCACCTCCAAGCAACAGAACAGCTTGTTGATGGTAGTATCCATGTTTTCCACCGATCCCGAGGCTTATGACCAGACTTTCCTGGCCAACTATGCACAAATCAATATAATTCCGGAGATCAAGCGGATCAAAGGAGTGGGTCAATCGATGATTTTCGGAGGGAATAAGGATTACTCCATGAGGGTGTGGCTAAATCCCAGCCAGATGGCTGCCTATAATCTTACTCCGGCGGAGGTGACCGCCGCCATACAGGATAAGAGTCTCGAAGCTGCTCCCGGGAAACTGGGAGAAAGCAGTGAAGTGGCTTTTGAGTATGTGGTGAAATACAAAGGGAAATTGAATAAGCCGGAGGACTATGACAATATCGTGGTTAGGGCCAATCCTGACGGGACTGTTCTTAGGCTGAAGGATGTCGCCAGAATAGAATTTGGAGCTTATTCCTATACCAACTTTACCAGGGTAGATGAGAAGCAGGGTGTAAATATAGCTGCATTCCAGATTGCGGGATCCAACTCAAGTGAAATCCAGATCGCTATCGGGGAGCTGATGAAGAAGGCTGAGAAAGATTTTCCGGAAGGAGTCGGATACCTGATCCTCTATAACACCAAAGATTCGCTTGATCAGTCAATTTCTCAGGTGGTTACGACGCTGATAGAGGCATTTGTGCTTGTTTTTCTGGTGGTCTTTCTATTCCTTCAGGATTTTCGTTCCACGTTGAT
This sequence comes from Algoriphagus aurantiacus, assembly GCF_035156405.1. Taxonomy (NCBI): domain Bacteria; kingdom Pseudomonadati; phylum Bacteroidota; class Cytophagia; order Cytophagales; family Cyclobacteriaceae; genus Algoriphagus; species Algoriphagus aurantiacus. The sequence continues at coordinate 234,373 of NZ_JAXRUT010000006.1, forward strand.
TCCGGCCATTGCAGTGCCGGTGGCAATCTTGGGCACCTTCTTCTTTATGTTGCTGTTTGGTTTTTCGATCAACTTGCTCACGCTGTTTGCACTGGTGCTGGCGATCGGGATAGTAGTGGATGATGCCATTGTGGTCGTAGAGGCGGTTCATTCCAAAATGGAGTTTGAGCATCTTTCCCCCAAAGCGGCGACCAGAAGTGCTATGGGTGAGATCACGGGTGCGATTATCTCCATTACTTTGGTGATGGCCTCGGTATTTCTTCCGGTAGGTTTTATGGAAGGATCCACAGGGGTTTTCTATCAGCAGTTTGCTTTTACCCTCGCAATAGCCATTATTATATCAGCGATAAATGCACTTACGCTGAGCCCGGCTTTGGCGGCTTTGTTTCTTAAAGACAAGCATCATGGAATTACTGGAAGTAAAAAACTAACCTTCAGTGAGAAGTTTTTCATCGGGTTCAATTCCGGTTTTGAAAAGCTCACCAATAATTATGTCGGTGGGATTCGAATGTTGATTCGTCACAAATGGGTAGGCATTGCAGCGCTGGCTCTCGTCGTAGTGACTACCGTGGTAATGATCAGAATAACGCCTTCAGGTTTTATTCCTTCAGAAGATCAGGGTTTTATAGCGGTATCTCTGGATCTGCCAGCCGGTGCATCATTGGAGCGTACCACAGAGGTGATGAAGGAAGCAGAGGATGTGCTCAGAGGAATGGACTTTCACCAATCGTTGAATGTGATGTCGGGATTCAATATTCTTACGGAATCCGCTAGCCCTTCTGCAGGTGTTTTGTTTATCCTGCTCAAACCGGTAGAGGAGAGGGGAGAAATCAGTGATATCAATGATATTATGGCAGAAGTAAATCAGAAATTCTCCCAAATAAAAGGAGCAAATTTCTTCGTGTTCACATTTCCAACAGTACCGGGATTCAGCAATGTGGACGGACTTGAACTTGTACTTCAGGATAGATCGGGAGGGGCATTGCAGGAATTCAGTGGGGTAAGTTCCGGCTTCATGGGAAAGCTTATGGGTAGAGAGGAAATCGGTTTTGCCTTTACTTCCTTCAAGTCTGATTATCCCCAGTACAATCTTGAGGTGGATGAGGTGAAAGCTGCTCAGCTTCAGGTAAGTGTTAGGGAGGTACTACAGACGCTTCAGGCTTACTTTGGAAGTATGCAGGCATCGGATTTCAATCGATTTGGTAAATATTACCGGGTGATGATCCAGGCCGAAAAGTCAGATCGGGTAGATGAATCTTCATTGGATGGAATCTTCGTGAAAAACAGTCAGGGGGAAAAGGTGCCGGTGAACACACTGGCCAGACTTGAGCGGGTGTATGGGCCTGAAACGGTTTCCCGGTACAATCTCTTTAACTCTATTGGAATCAACGCCGTTGCTGCACCGGGCTTCAGCTCGGGGGATGCATTGCTTGCAATTCAGGAAGTAGCCAGAGAGGAGCTTCCGAATGGTTACGCGCTTGAATTTACGGGCATGACCAAGGAGGAAATGGGCTCCGGAGGGCAATCGCTGATCATCTTTATTCTCTCCCTCCTGTTTATTTATTTCTTGCTTTCAGCCCAGTACGAAAGCTTTGTTCTCCCACTGGCGGTCATATTCTCTATACCGACGGGCGTGCTTGGGGTGTTTTTGGCAATAGGACTGACGGGGATAGAAAACAATATCTATGTACAGGTAGCGCTGGTCATGTTGATTGGTCTGTTGGCGAAAAACGCCATTCTGATCGTGGAATTTGCAGTACAGCGCAGAAGAGCGGGCAGAAGCTTGTTGGATGCGGCTCTGGAAGGAGCCCGACTTCGCCTCCGTCCTATATTGATGACTTCACTGGCTTTTATAGCTGGTCTTATTCCGATGATGTTTGCGAAGGGTCCTTCCGCACTTGGGAATCATTCAATAAGTATCGCAGCGGCAGGAGGGATGCTGTCAGGAGTGATTTTGGGGCTTATAATCATTCCACTGCTGTTCGTCATTTTCCAGCATATTCACGAGCGCATCAGCAGCCCCAGTGAGCTACAGCCGGAAGAATCAAAAGAACTTGTAACACATTAATCTGATAAAATGAAATCCTTGATTTATAAAATAGCGATAATCCTGTCGATAGGATGGCTGGCAGCATGCAAGGCATCTGAAGACATAGGCACGCCTGTGGATGTTTTTCCGGAAACATTCAGGGGTAGTGAGACATCGGTGGATTCTACCGATGCCACAATTCTCTGGAATGAGTTTTTTATTGACCCAAACCTCGTTTCATTGATCGAACGGGGACTGGAAAGAAACAACAATCTGTTGATCGCCAGGAAGAATATCGAAATGGCGCAGTTGAATTTTAAGCGGGCCAAATGGGGGAATGTCCCTGAATTTGACCTTTTGGTGACGGCTAATTCCTCCCGTTTTTCGGACAACTCCCTGAATGGGATCAGTACGGATTTATTTCTGGAGCGGAAAAGTCTGGAAGATTTCCAGCTTCAGGGCTTACTGAGCTGGGAGGCTGATATCTGGGGAAAAATACGTAGACAAACACAGACTGCCCTCGCCGAATACCTTCAGACCGCTGAGGCTTCTAAGGCTTTGCAGACAGGGGTGGTAGCTTCCATAGCCAAAAGTTACTATAATCTGCTAAAACTTGATGCGCAGTTAGAAGTGGCAGAGCAGAATCTGCAACTCAGCATGCGGACCAAAGAGATCATTGATCTACAGTTTACCTCGGCATTGGTCACTACGCTGGCAAAAGATCAGGCTACTGCGCAGCTGAAGCAGGCAGAGCAGTTGATTCCTTATCTGGAAGGGGAAATAGCGGTAGAGGAAAATACGCTCAGTGTATTGACGGGAGTCGCTCCTAACTCAATCGAGCGGGGCGTATTTCAGGAAAATCTGGCAAGTGTGATCGGAACAGGTGTTCCTGCTGATCTCCTGAGTGAACGTCCGGATGTAAAAGCAGCCGAACTGGGGCTGCAAGCGGCCAATGGAAAAGTAGGGGTTGCCAAAGCAATGATGTATCCTTCACTTCGCATCACTGCGTCCACTGGACTCAATGCTTTTGAAGCTGTAAATTGGTTTAACTTTCCGGGATCCGTATTTGGCGTGGTCGGTGGAAGCCTCGCACAGCCTGTGTTGAACCGGAGAAGGCTGAAAACCAATCTGCAAACGGAACAAATCCAAAGGGAGCAGCAAATTTACACTTTCCAGGAAACCGTCCTGACTGCCTTAAAGGAAGTGTCTGATGCGATGGTGAGAATAGAAAAGACGGCTGAGCGGCAGGATGTTGCTTCTTCACGGGTGGAGGCGCTGGAGCATGCCGTAGGCAATGCGGATCTCTTGTTTGAAAATGGTGTGGCCAATTACCTGGAAGTTATTACCGCGCAGGGTAACCTGCTCCAAAGCCAGTTGGATCTGGTGGAAATAAGAAGCGCCAAACTTTATGCTTCAATTGACCTTTATAGGGCTTTGGGTGGAGGGTGGCGCTGATTTCAAAGATGGGTTGAATCAATTGAATGAAATTTGGGATGGAATGACTTAAAAAGGTATTCCATCCTGAGTTTTTCTTCTGGGAAGGATTTTTCATGTAGCTTAAGAGGCAAAAATACATCCAGTAATAGGCAGAGATCTTGTATGGGGAACGCATGATAATGATTCTGCACATAGCCGACATCTGACATTAGTTTCCTGTCACACTTTTCCATACTTGTTTGTCTTGTAGCAGAAACATTCAAATTTCACAATGAATAATTATCAATAATTGCTTTTTCCGTATGCCTATAACATACTGGGCTCGGCAGAAGATGCACGGGATACTATACAGGAAGTGATATTTAAATTCACTGCAAAAAAAATTGCGCCGGATAATCAGAAAAACTACCTCATAAAGGGAGTGATAAATGAAGCGATTAACCTAAAAAAGAAAAAGTCCAGGACACAGCCAGTTGAAAACTGGCTTCCGGAGCCTGTGGCTACTGACAAAGCTGATCTGGCCCTTGAATTGAATTGAGCTGGTTTCCTATTCGATATTGGTCTTGCTGGAAAAGCTTAANACACAGCCAGTTGAAAACTGGCTTCCGGAGCCTGTGGCTACTGACAAAGCTGATCTGGCCCTTGAATTGAATTGAGCTGGTTTCCTATTCGATATTGGTCTTGCTGGAAAAGCTTAACCCAAAAGAACGGGCTGTTTTCATTTTGAAAGAAGCATTTGCCTATACCCATGTGGAAATAGCCGAGGTATTGGGTATTACTGTGGAGGGTTCCCGGAAACTGCTTAGCCGAGGGCATCAGCGGTTAAATGGACCACTCAATAAACCAGCAATAAAAAACAAGAGGAATTTTGATCTTTTGGACAAGTTTGTTTCAGCAATCAGAACAAAGGACATGGACGGGTTGCAAGCGCTGCTTTTTGAGGATATTGCGTTTACCGCCGATGGAGGCGAGAATATAAAGGTTGTGAAGAAATTTTGCAGAGGCAGGTTAGAAGTGGCAGAACTCTCAATCTTGGTGCACCATCGTTTTCTGGCAAATAAAACGATTCGTACTGGCTGGATAAATCATCAACCTGCCTTAATCTATTATTATCGTGGGAAGATTCTAACCTGTCACGTATTTCAGATGGGGGAAGACAACCGAATTGTCCAAATAAGCAACGTCGTTGACCCTGCGAAACTAAAGCATTTAAGTGACATGGATAAAAAGCTGCTTGCAGGTACAAACTAGGTACCTTCATTGCTTTAGTCTGGTTGTTTTGCCCTCCTTATTTGCGGTTCGCATTTTTTTTGGTTCTTGGGGATTTTACTCGAAATATTCAGAACGGTTTTACCTACTATTATTTACAGTGGGGACTTCCCAAAAAAAAGGCTAGGGACTTAGGTCAATATTAATTTTAATCGAAATCCCGGTTTCGGTAAGCTTGTTTTTTTTTTCCAACGAACCTGTAGGTCTGAGGCAACGGATCGGTGTCCTGTTTATCATAGCTTCCATTTTTTTATTAAATGTCCGTTTGGTCTCTATTTTTTCTGATAAGATAAAATAGCAATCCAGTCACGCTTTTCTCCTTTTGATTGTCTTATATCCAAATCGGACATGACTCTAGAGTTACAGGGAGCGATGATTTTACATAATGTGAGATCCGTGCCCGACGTCTTTCGGGCATCTGACCATTGATAAACAAAATAATAAACACATGAAAACAAGAATCACACTTCAGGAAATCAACCCAATTATTTATGAAAGCCTGACCAGTATTGATCAATATGCCAAATCCGTATTGGATCCCAAGCTTTGTGAATTGATCAAATTCAGAGTTTCTCAGATTAACAGCTGTGCCTATTGTCTGGATATGCATCACAAAGAAGCTATATCGATGGGCGAAGAGGAGATGAGACTCCATGCATTGCCGGCATGGAGGGAATGTCCTTATTATTCCGATTCCGAGCGGGCAGCCTTAGAATTTGCGGAAGCCATCACTGAACCTGGCAAATACGGATTGTCTGATGAGATTTATTCGGAACTTGCCAGGTATTTTGATAAGGAAATGATCATGGCACTCACCGTCCTAGTATTACACATCAATGGTTGGAACCGCATTAATCATGTTCTCAGACCTGTGCCTGGAAAATATCGGGTAGGTCAGTTTAATATCTAAGTAGTCTATGAAATACCTAATCTTAATAACACTTTATATGGCAGTCCAATCCACATCAGCACAGAATTTAGCCAATCCAACATCCCTGTTCAACCCGGCTCCTTTTGGGTTTTCACATGTGGCAATTGTTCCCGAAGGAAAGACCCTTTTTTTTATAGCGGGTCAGGGTGGAGAGAAAGATATTCAAGGCACCTTAGATCCCAGCTTTAGGGATCAGGTTAGACAAGTGTTGCTCAATATCGCGAAAGCGCTCGAATCACAAGGGCTTTCACTCAATGAGGTGGTCAAGGTGACCACATTGGTCGTGGACCACGATCAGGATAAACTGGCCATTATTGTAGAAGAGTTTGAAATGGCTTGGCCTGAGGGAAACTTTCCTGTAAATACACTTATTCCGGTACCAAAACTAGCTTTGGAAGGAATGCAGATAGAGATTGATGCAGTAGCCGTGAAGCAGTAAGTTTAAATTAAAGAGGTTTTCCTATCTATAATTTTCTTCCTTAGATCAATCCTATGACCCAGCTTATTACAGATCCGGTCAAGCAGGTACAGGGTACTGATTTTTCAAGTGCTTATCCTTCCTTTTTGATGTCAGGAGACAAGGGTTTTTTGGATGGCAGTGTTTATAGAAGTTACTATTGCAGCATTTTTTATATCCGTAGTGGCAATGCTGAGTTTGATGTGGGATCCAAAACTTATAACGTAAAGGCAGGTGATGTCGCGATGATTGGCCTGGGATTGCCTTACTACTGGGTCAAAAAGGATGGACTGGCTTTTGATGCGATCTTTTTTAATCTGAAATTATTTGGAAGAGGATTTGACAATTCCTTCTTTTTTAAGCTGGATTATTTTTGCCCGGATGCAAATAACATCCTGAGATTTGAAAAGAAGCAGGGGATGGAAATCTCCCTGCTTTTTGACACCCTTAAAAGTTTTAGTTTCAAGCCAGTTGTTACCAGATAAATAAGGATCCTGAATCATTCCACAAAAATTGTGTCACCCAAATCTTTCTCAAAGGTCAGATTTACTGTCCTTATTTGGGTGCTTGTTTTATGGATTGTTCTGGCAGGAATCTTTATAAACTCCCCGGCTTTTAAATTTACAGTATCCTTGTCTTTGATTTCAATTTTGAGTTCACCCTCAAGTACAATAAATAGTTCATCGGTATTTTCATGATAGTGCCATTTGTAATCGCCATTCATAATAGCGATTCTCAAGCAATGATCATTGATGGTGTCAAGGATAAAGTTTTTGTAGGGATCTTGAATTGTGTCGCTTATAGCTTGAAAGCTTCTCTTTAATTGAATGTTTTGTTCGTCCATTGTGTTTATTCACTTATTTTATATTCACTAGTTTATTTAATTCCTCCTTCTGTCTTCAATAAATTTATCTGCTTGTTAAAGCCAACTCCTTAAAAAAAGCATGTAGAATTCTTCATATTATACAAGTTGATACGTTGGTGGCTAATTTAAATAAATGGACTTATCTTAATTATTAACAATCAAAATCTGGGTTTTATAACTAAATCATGAATACGCCTTGGAATTTGTGGCCTCCCTTTGACTTTTGAGGTGGATTTCAGATATCCTCAATTGCCCACTTTACCTTCACTTAAAACGGGTTAATTTCGTTTTAATTCCAACAATCCCGATAATTTACTCCATAATTAAACGATATGGATTCCAAGAAAGAATCAGCCTTGTTTCAGTTATTGCTTGACCATGTTTTAAAACGAATTCATTTGACACAGGAAGAGCAGGATTATTTTCATTCTTTGCTTACCATCCGCACCATATTACCCAGACAGTATTTAGTGCAGCAGGGAGATATTTGCCAGTATGAAAGCTTCGTATGCAAAGGGTTTCTCCGATCTTTCTATATGGATGAAAAAGGAAATGACCATACACTCCATTTTGCCCTTGAAGATTGGTGGATCACTGATTCTACCAGTTTTATTTTACAGAAACCTGCTTCCAGAAATATAGTGGCTCTCGAACACTCTATTTTGATTCAACTTGATAGAGCAAGCCTAGATCAGCTGTATGCAGATATTCCAGCTTTTGAAAGATTTTGGAGAATTCTTCATCAGAATGCATGTATGGCTCAGGATCAACGGATCCTTAACGCTATATCGATGACCGGAGCGGAACGATATAATGCCTTAATACAAAAGTATCCTAATCTGGAACAGCGAATGCCACAAAAATATATAGCATCTTATCTGGGGATAACTCCTGTGTTTCTGAGCAAAATAAGGAAAGCCAGCTTAAAGTAAGTCATTAAACTAGTTATGTGGGAATTATTAAGCTGTTTGGAAATTTGAATTATAAATTAATTCAAACTATGTCAGCAAACAGCTTATTCACTCCCTGTTAACTTAACCTGTTTATTAATAGAAAGGGTTCTCAGTTTGATTCAGGATGAGCAGATTGTCGATACAAATGCTCAGGGATTTGTGCAAGTGCTGATGGATGAACCTGGTTTCCCAGACCGTAAAACTGCTGAAAGCTCATTATTAACGGCCTCCATTTATCAGGGTCGACATGGTTGGGATCATCATCCATAAGGATGTTTTCCTCCAACCGTATTTTCAAAATTTTAAGTTCAATAGAAACTATTCGGTTTTTTAAAGCTACCTCATCTTCACCAATAGGATTAATAGCACTAACAATGGCTTCAAGTTGCACAGGGCATTCTTTTACACCGGGAATGGAAACAATGTCAGACTCCATTGGCGTGGCTCCAGCTATTTCAAACTTATTTGGTTCGTAGCGATACCCTTTTTCCAGTTTTCTTGCAGGCACAGGATCGCAGCCTGTAAGCATCGCCAACCGATTTACAATACCTGCTTCATTTATGGAAGGCAAATTGATGACACATTCTTTTTTCCTGTTCAGATTTTGAGCCGTTTTAGTGTTAGAGCCAATTCCGATAATACAACGCCAGCCTAACCAAAAGGCTGAAGAAATTGGCGCAAGATTATACGTGCCGTTTTCATTTTCACTGCTGATCAGCACTACAGGGGTTCCAAAATATAGGATAGAAGGTTCGCTTGATTTATGCATCTGTCTAAAGGTATTTATATGATCAAAGATCAAGCTACTGCCTAGTTGGAAAAACCCGTTTCTTGCTGTATTTATAGCCTGTGCCAAGTGAAAATCCCAGATTAATGCAATGCATCCCATAAAGTGGGCTGCTGTAAAGGAATACAGCATAGTGAAATTCTTTGGCAGAGACCACTATGTTTGGCTCCTTAAATAATAGGAAGACAGATGGCATAATCTATAATGGCAAATCTCTTCACAGCGCATGCCCCAAAAATCACATTCTATTTTGGCATTACTTCTGTTTTGCTAATTAGGATAAGGAAAGGGACTTAGTCGGATATTAAACTAGTTTAAGCAATTAAGTTAAATTAGTTATACGTGGCTTGGTGGAGTTATTCGGAAATTTGAACTCCAAATAAATTCAATACCATGTCAACAAACAGCTTGTTTAATCATATTCAATTAGAAGGGCATAGGCTCAGTAACCGCTTGGTGGTAGCCCCCATGACCAGAAGAAGTGCCACGCCAAAGGGAGTTCCTACCGAAGCGATGGTGGACTACTACCAAGCCTTTGGCAGGGGAGGTTTTGGATTAATAATTACTGAAGGAATCTATACCGACAGTGTTTTTAGTCAAACTGACCTCAATCAGCCGGGCTTGGTAAATCAGGAACAGATGGAAGGCTGGAAAAAGGTGGTAGTTGGAGTCCATAACTCAAATGCACTGATCATAGGCCAACTGATGCACGGAGGATCGCTATCCCAATGCAGTGCAAAAACCATCGCCCCTTCCGCTGTTCAGCCCAAAGGACTAAGATCCACCGAAAAGGGAGGGATGACAGGACCATTTCCGATTCCCAAGGAAATGTCTGAGGAAGACCTGTCAGAAGTCAAGAAGGGGTATGTCCAAGCAGCCTTGTTAGCATGCAAAGCTGGGTTTGATGGTGTGGAGCTGCATTCTGCCAACGGGTATTTATTCGATCAGTTTCTTACCCCGCACACCAATTTACGGTCAGACAGGTATGGGGGCAATACTTATAACAGGCTAAGATTTCTGATGGAAGTTTATACTGCTGTGAAAGAAGCGGTGCCCGCAAAATTTATAGTAGGGATCAGGCTATCGGAAAGCAAAGTAAACGATCTCACCTATCGATGGCCGGGTGGATCGACTACTGCAGCAGAAATATTTACTGTTCTGAAAGAACTGCATGCGGATTATCTACATGTAGCAGCAGAGGGAGGGAATTGGGCCAGGGAATGCCTGTATGAGGACGGAAGTTCTTCCAGTGGCTTGGCGAAAAAAATAACAGGTGTACCTGTTATCGCCAACGGGGGGCTGCATGACATACAAATCGCAGAATCATTGGTTTCAAGCCAACAGGCAGACCTGATTTCTATAGGCAGGGCAGCACTGGCCAACCCGGACTGGCCCAGTCGGATAGCAGCAGGAAAACCGCCGATTCCGTTCTTTAAGAAACTGATTAAACCCAGCCTTACTTTACAGCATACTCAAGCGGTGCTTAAAAAAAGAAAAGAGGAATTTCCCGTATAAGTGAGTGATTCTGCGATTCCTATTCAAGTTAAGACTGATACAAGATGCAAAATTCTTAATTTAGCCTTATCAGGTTTTATAATCCTGGCTCTATTGCAAATAAATACATTAGGGCATGATTGATATCTAAGCGTTGACCAAAAGGGGTTTGATATAGAATTTCGCCAACTTTTCTATATTGTTGCCATCTTTGCAAGGGTTAGGTGACTTGCTAATTCCCCAGTAACACCATGTGTATATAAGTTTATTTTAGAGGTATCCAGAACTGCTGCCTTTTCAATCGAAACTTTAATCAATAATTTCTCTTGGTAAGTGTCTTTCGTTTATCTGAAACTGATTTAGTTGAACCTAGACGGATCATTAAATATGTGTTGATCTGGTGTAGGCAGGGTAGTCTTATTGTTCAGATAGATGGACATGATTTCAAACTTGCGAAACACGAAACAATAACGATCACGTCAGGACAAATTCATTTTATCAAGGAAAGCAACGGTGCAGAAGGATATGTCCTGGAATTCACTTATGATTTCTTTTGTAAGGATGATAAGGATGTTGAGCTGATTTTTGAAAATGGACTTTTCTGCCACTTCGATGAGAATCAAGTAATAGCCATAAGTAACTTCAAGGAGGTGGCTGAGCAACTCAGACTCATCGATCAGGAACTGAAAGAGGAACCCTATCAATATCTCACATCTGTTCATTCAAGAATAGAGTTGATTTTAGTGGAGATCAATCGGTCAAAGATCAACCGTGGGGACGAAATATGGAAACCAGATGCTTTACTCTTAAAATTTCTTGAACTGGTAAGAAGGAATTTTAATTCAACTTAGAAATCCACCTGCTTTGCAGGTGGTCATGTGCTAGTAGCTATGCTTATATTTGGGCTATGACCAAATATAGGAAATCAAGCCATGTAGTTTTC
>NZ_JAXRUT010000060.1:0-5538 GCF_035156405.1 Algoriphagus aurantiacus
CCGGATCACGATTTCTCCCCCGGCCATACTAGCGGGCGCCTGCAATCCGCCGCTTCCGATGGTACCGCCGCTGAAAGAATTGATGGTGAGGTATCCGCTGTTGGCGGCGTTATTGTTGGGATATCTTCCCATGGCCTGAATGACATTGTCGATGACCACGGTACTGACGGCAGCGGAGACTTCTGGAATGGAGGCTTCGTAGACATTTCCGCCCTTAGAGACCCAGTCTTTGATTTCACGCAACCCGGTCAACACGGGTTTTTCCCCGGAGCCATAGCTTCCGAAAGAGATGGGTGCACCAGCGGTACCGGATTTGGTGATGGAGATGGTACCCTGAAAGGTATCTCCGTTTTTGAACAGGATGTTGTCCCCGGGCTGAAGGGAACTGAAAATTGAGTTCAGTTTTTGAATGCTCCTCCATGGGGTATTCTGATTCTGGGCCTGAGTGCTGCTGCGAGCATCATCGCCAAGAGTAGAAGAGAAATAATAGGTGGCTGCATTAGAAAAGGAGCATACCAGAAACATTAAGGTANCTGGGCCTGAGTGCTGCTGCGAGCATCATCGCCAAGAGTAGAAGAGAAATAATAGGTGGCTGCATTAGAAAAGGAGCATACCAGAAACATTAAGGTAAAGAATACCATCCTGCCTAAATAGGTAAATAAATTTTCCATGAATTTGATGATCTATAAACAGTTTTTCGTGGGTGATTAACTGTATTATGTGTTTTTAAATTATGTTTTATGAGATATACATTGCTTTAATTGTATCTTTTATAAAACATTTACGTTAGCACAATATTTAATAATGTTTTGAAATAAAAAACTATTTTAATTCTAGCTCTTAGTTAATAAGAGACAGAATTAAATTATAAATAAATAATTAGTTTTAAAACTTTCTTTTTGAATTAGAAAATTTGATTTTTAAAACTTAAAAAATGTATAAAGAGCTGTGCTTATGGCTTATTGGGCCAATAATATTTTTTAAAAAAAAAATTGAAAAAAATTGAAAAAAATTGAAAAAAATTGAAACTATAAGTAATTTATAAATGGAAAATATTCGTTTTTTATCCAGACTATATTATTAAGTAATATGAATGCCTGATTATTTTATAAAATCTTAAATCTATTTATATCACTTAAATCATATTTTTTATGATTTTGGAGAATAGTTAGGAATTTATAAAAGTTGTTATACTTTGAATGAAAAAATGTATAAATAACAGATAGTCAGTTACTTAACTTAGTTCCTTGAAGAAAAGTAAATCAAGTACTGGAATAGAGGGGAGGGGTGCTGATTTTCCATTTAAGGCTTGAAATATCGACTGTCGGATATATTCCTTAAATGAAATCAAATTGAAGAATGGATGTAAAAAATGATTAAAACACCTTAGTATCTTTGATATAGAGGTATTTTCTGCACGTTGTACAGCTGAAAAGTGGAAAAGTATTTTAGCATACTAACCTAGAGTATGCATCCTCTTTCATACTATCTGATAGAAGACGATTCCAAGGCTTTGGATTTCGGGCTGGTAATAAGAACGGATTAAGGCGGTTCTAGGAATAAAGTAAGCGCAGAGTGGATTGCAAGTTTGAAATGACTGAGTTAGGAAAAAATTAATAGGTTTAAAGTCCTGGAGAATAAACAAAATAGATCATGAGAATACCTGCTTCCGTTTTGATCAATACATTTTAAAAGAAAATTTGATGTCTATTGAAAATGGAAGGGGTATCAAACTTTTGTTAAGAATTTTTAATTGCCTGTGTATCAGGTGATTTGTAATCCTGAACTCATAGAGTTTATTCCCAGATTAGTTACAAGTGCTCTTATGAGTTATTGAAATACATATAAGTTGATATGTTATGAATAGTTATAATTTTCAATATAACTCGAATATGGTTAATTATGTTTTATGACTTATATAAATTGTTTTTTATAGTAATGTAAAGTGTGAATTGAGTATTTGATTAAGAGTAAGAGTGCTTCTTAAATAAAAATCAATTTCTTCTGGAAGAAGAAATTGTCTCTTCAGAATGAAGGAAAAAAAAGAGCACTCAATATTCTCAAGTGCTCTTTTTTATTACTCCTTTATAAATTTCTTACTAGAAATGTTATTGCCGTTTGCAGCTAAGTGCAGAACATAAACTCCATTTTTTAAATCAGAAACGTCAATAGTTATTGTAGATTCCTCAGGTTTTGTTTTGAAAGTTCTATGAACTGTGCCATTCATTGATACTACTCTTAATTCAAAATCATAAGTTCCATCTAAATTTGTAAAGATTATATTCAGGTAGTCTGTAGTTGGATTTGGTCCTACAATGAATTCCAACTGAATATTCTGGATATCTTTTGATTGATAATCGACTGCCTTTAACAACACTGGATATGAGAAATAGAATTTACCTTTTGTATCGGTGATTTTCGCTACAAGCCTATGATTTCCTTCTGGGATGTTTTCCCAATCAAGCCCAGTTGAATCTTGAGTAAGTTCGCCTACTAATTCCTTATTATTGAATAGTTCGACTTTTTCAATTTTGGCATCATTACTTTTTATTTCAAATTTAATATGAACATTGCTAAATGCTTCAAATTCTGATCTTTCACTTGGTAAGCCAATTTTGATTTCAGGAGCTACAAAAGGTCTGTAGTATTTAGTAACGTTGATGTCTTTATTAGGCATTTCAAGGTCCAAAAGAATTTGATTTCCAGCCTCAACCCCATCTATACTCCAATGATCAAATACGGCATCTTCTTCATCTTCAACTATTAATATCAATTTTTCACCTACTTCCGCTTCAGTAGAAACTACCATAGGTGTGGCTTTTCCTGACAACTCTTCGATATTAGATGATATTTTAACTCTATAGAACTTATTACCCGTAAAATCAGGATAAGTGATTTTAGTGGTTATTAGGTTTTCAATTTCTTCCCGTGAAAGTTGCCTGTTCCAGATTCCAACATTGTCCAGGATACCTTCAAACCTTCTGGTATTCGCCGTGCTTTTTAGTAGTGAAGCTGAACCAATCGTCAATTCCATGTCTGATTTTGCCATTGTTCCCGAAAGCCTATTGGATTTTTCAGGTTCGACCGTATCCAAATATAGACTATAGCCTTCACCTGATTTATAGGTTGCAATTACCCTGACCCATTTTCCCAAGGGAACTGTCTGGGTAGAAACCCAATCCTGGAGCCCGGGATTATTCGCCCGGATTCTTATTTTATTGTCCTTTGTAATCGCCAATGAGTAAGCTTGGTTTTCAGGCCAACTGGATGAAAATGTTTTACCTATAATAATGCTGCTATATTTCTGACCATTTCCCTCCCGGAAAATATCGGCCATCAAGGTAAACTCAGTGGTAAGGTTCAGTCCATTACTGTGCGGAACACTTGAAATCGAGGATTTTCCGTCATACTTGTTCCCTTTTTCAATAAAACCTTCGACATGGCTGATTTGTGTGCTTGTTCCGTGATTTTGACCATGGGAATCCCTTAGCACACCTGACAAATTGGTGTTCATCTCATAAAACGCAACCAATCCTTCCAATAACCCTGTTCCCTCCCCTGGCCCGGGAGCGACATTTGCTTTTTCTCCGACATTAATATCGACGGCGGTTGAAACTGTAGTCGTTCCTTTGTTGTCAGTAGCCTTTGCAGTCAGGGAGAAGCTTCCAACAGGAAGGTTAGTCCAGACAAAGCTGTACGGGGAAGAAGTGTCAGTTCCCAGCAAGGTGGTTCCGTTAAAGAAATCGACTTTGGCGATGGTTCCGTCTACATTTGTAGCAGTAGCGGTGATGGAGAGGCTATCTCCCTGGATGAACTGGGAGTTTGCACCTGGAGCGATGATGCTTACGCTTGGTGCGTCGTTTTGTATTGTGAAGTGCATGGAGTTGAGATTGCCAAAGTATCCATTTTCGCCGTTGCTGTCAAGAACGTAGCGCAGCACATGCGTTCCTGCTGGGAGATTAACTCCCGTCTTCTTTACAGAGGCCCAAGAACCCCAACCACCCGTGGCTGGAACAGTAAGAGGACCGGTGACATCGATACCGTCGCATTCTATGTGGAAAGTTCCACCGGCGCCAGGAGCGGCCACTCGCGCATCAAGGTTGTAAGCTCCCGCCGTTGTAATATTGACTGTGTACTCAAGCCACTCGTTGAGATACATCCAACCCACGCTGTAACCGCCTTCGGCAGCAACTTCGATATCAACATCGTCAGCACGGTAGGCTCCGCCAATATTGCCTGAATCGATATCGTGATAGCTTACACCATTTCCACCTAAGTCATAATTTTCGGCCTCCACTGTTCCTGGGATTATTGCGGCCGTTCCACCATAAGGAGAGCGGGATGTTTTTTCTCCGTCATTACTGTTGACAACGGCAATATTAACAACGGCTGAAACAGTAGCCAATCCTTTATCGTCTGTAGCCTTTGCAGTCAGAGAGAAGCTTCCAACAGAAAGATTAGCCCAGGCAAAGCTGTACGGTGAAGTAGTGTCAGTTCCCAAAAGCGTGTTTCCATTATAGAAATCGACTTTGGCAATTGTTCCATCCGCATTTGTAGCGTTAGCAGTGATGCCAAGGTTATCTCCCTGGATGAACTGGGAGTTTGCACCTGGAGCGGTGATGCTTACGCTTGGTGCGTCGTTTGGTATTGTGAAGTGTAAGGAGTTGAGATTGCCGAAGTATCCATTTTCGCCGTTGCTATCAAGAATGAAACGAAGTATATGCTTTCCGGCTGGGAGATTGACTCCCGTCTTCTTCACAGAAGCCCAAGAACCCCATCCACCCGTGGCTGGAACAATAAGAGGACCGGTGACATCGATACCGTCGCATTCAATGTGGAAAGTTCCACCGGCGCCAGGAGCTGCCACTCGCGCATCAAGGTTATAAGCTCCTGCCTTAGTAATATTGACTGTGTACTCTAGCCATTCGTTGAGATGCATCCAACCCACGCTATAACCGCCTTCGGCAGCAACTTCGATATCAACATCATCATTACGGTAGGCTCCGCCAATATTTCCTGAATTGATATCATGATAGCCTACACCTTGGCCCCC
Organism: Algoriphagus aurantiacus; assembly: GCF_035156405.1. Taxonomy (NCBI): domain Bacteria; kingdom Pseudomonadati; phylum Bacteroidota; class Cytophagia; order Cytophagales; family Cyclobacteriaceae; genus Algoriphagus; species Algoriphagus aurantiacus. The sequence continues at coordinate 5,054 of NZ_JAXRUT010000060.1, forward strand.
GAGGTCATAATTTTCGGCTTCCACCGTTCCGGGGATTATCGCGGCTGTTCCACCATAAGGAGAACCTGTTGTTTTTTCAGCGACATTTTCTTTCTCAACGACATTGATCTCGACAGCGGTTGAAACTGTAGTCGTTCCTTTGTTGTCAGTAGCCTTTGCAGTCAGGGAGAAGCTTCCAACAGGAAGGTTAGTCCAGTCAAAGCTATACGGTGAAGTAGTGTCAGTTCCCAAAAGTGTGTTTCCATTGTAGAATTCCACTTTGGTGATCGTTCCGTCCGTATTTGTAGCATCTGCTGTAATGTTGAGGTTGTCTCCGGGCTGGAATGAAGCATTTTGAGCGGGGGAACTTATGTTAACCGTAGGTGCCAAACTCCCTTTTTCTCCGACATTGATATTGACAATCTCTGAAACAGTAGCTTTTCCTTTGTTGTCAGTTGCCTTTGCAGTCAGAGAGAAACTTCCAAGAGGTAGGTTTGCCCATGCAA
>NZ_JAXRUT010000061.1:0-5512 GCF_035156405.1 Algoriphagus aurantiacus
AAGAACGAAAGGAAGAAGACCAACAACAGGGTTTTGATTTCTAGTTCAATGCCAAACGCCCCTTACAGGGGCTATTCAAAGCCACCTTCTAAGAAGGTGTGTTTTTTACTAAAATGCTATAAACATAACAGGTCATAAATAAATCGCACACACATTGCAAGGCCAGTCAAAGCGTGTGCACGGTGCAATAAAAAGGCTCCACTGCACGGTTGACAAAAAAAATTATGTAAATCAACGGGGGAGGAAAAGATGGTTACGAATGAAGTGAGGAAAATATTCTACAGGCTGACAACAATCGAGGCTCGGGGTGAAATTCCCCTTGCCTACTCGACACCTGGCCGTTGGCGGTAATTTGAAAATACGAATAGGATGAAAATTTGCGTTGCACAGACAAAATCGGAAAAAGGGAACATTAAGAGCAATATCGAAAACCATTTGGGATGGATTGAACTTGCCGTTTGCGAAAAATCCGACTTGATAATATTCCCCGAATTATCGCTGACTGGCTACGAACCGGAACTTGCAAAGGAATTAGCAACCGACCAAAATGATTCGAGATTTGACAAATTTCAAAAGATTAGCGACTCGAACAAAATTACAATCGGGATTGGCTTGCCGACCAAATTGGACTCTGGGATATTTATCAGTATGGTCATATTTGAACCCAACCGAGAAAGAAAAATATATTCCAAACAAAAACTGCATTTGGATGAACTACCGTATTTTATTCAAGGCAACGGACAGATTATTTTGACCATAAAAAGCAAAAAGGTTGCACCAGCAATTTGCTATGAATCGCTGCAATCCGAACACTCGGAAAAGGCAAACAGGCTTGGAGCAGAAATATATTTGGCAAGCGTGGCCAAATCCCAGAACGGAATTGAAAAAGCATTCACGCATTATCCGAAAATCGCAAAGAAGTTTTCAATGCCGGTGCTAATGTCAAATAGCGTTGGATTTTGTGATAATTTTCTAAGCGTTGGACAGAGTGCTGTTTGGAATAATAAAGGCGAACTTTTGGAAAAATTAGAAAGCGACAAAGAAGGACTTTTAATATTTGAAATGGAAACTCAACAAGTAATGAAAAAGGCAACAATATGAATGACCATTACACCATAGCGCTTGACAAGGCATTAACTTGGATTCGTAAAGACTTCAAACCAGTTGCAATTATTGTGACTGGTAGCATTATACGCGGCAACCCTGATTTAAATAGCGACTTTGATATTTATGTGGTCCATCAAGACACCTTTAGACAGAGAATCCAAAAATATTTTGACGGTATACCTTGTGAAATATTTGTCAATAGCTTCAAACATATTTACAACTACTTGGAGCAAGAACATAAAGAGAACAGACCAGTTACAGCTCACATGATTTCAACTGGTAAAGTAATTGAGGGGGCAGACAATTTAGAACTTCAAAAGTTGATTCAATCAGCGAAGGAATTTATATTAAAATGTCCACCTCTGACTGATATTAAAAGAATCAATACTAGATATGCAATCTCTACATTATTTGAAGACGCTACAGATTTAAAAGATACAGACACTGTGACAAGCACATATTTCTTAAATAAATTAGTCAGCGACATCATTGACTACACCTTTCGCAATAATTGTATTCCTCTGCCTCGACCAAAGGAGAGGATAATATATTTGGCACAGCACTATCCTGACATTGGGAAACTAATTGCAGACTATTATAGAACTGAAAACTTTTACGACAAGTACGGGATTACTAAAATACTCGTTGGTATGACAATTGGAGAATATGGATTTTTTGAATGGGACTCTGGACGAGATTAAGATTGCGGCCGCTAAAACAGATGCTTGGCTCAATGGCGGGTAACGTGATTAAGTCAAGTGCAGTGCTTCTATTTTGCATTTGTGCTTAGTTGATCCCACACTACACTTATACTTATCCGTTATGCAGCATAAGTAAACTGTCCAACAAGCTTAGACGACTATTCGAAGAAAGGAGATAGAGCCAATCAAGAATGGATTCAAAAAACTATTTAAACATAGGTCGCCAATGAATATAAATTCTTCCAAAACCAGCCTAGTTTTCGTTTTCATTGTTCTATTTATAGCGTTTGGTTGTTCTGGCGCGAAAAATGGAGTCCAAATGGTTACTACAGATTTTGAGTTTATCTCAGGAAATACGAAACTTTCAGGGATCATTGATCAGCCTGTTAATGGCAAGGCGCAGGCACTCATAGTGTTTGTTCATGGTACAGGCAACACAGATATTCGTCGAGAGAACAGGTATTATGATTTACGTCGACGCTTCGTTGAACTAGGAATTGCATGCGTGACATGGGACAAGCCTGGCCAAGGTCAAAGTGCAGGAGTGTACGATTATAACCAACCATTGGAAGAGATTGCTAGGGGGGTACTGGATGCCATAACATGGTTGCGGATCCAGGAGGTTCCCGGTTCAGAAAAGATCGGCATATGGGGCACAAGCCAAGGCGGTTGGGTTGTGCCAATTGCTTTGTCCCAAGAACCTAGCATTCAATTTTGGATTTCTGTCAGCGGTGTTCCAGCGGAAGATAACAAGCACTACCTGATGCAATCCAATCTGCCTCTGGAAGGTCGAACACAGCAAGAAACCGAGCGACTTATGGGAGAATGGAGACGCAGTAAGCAAATATTCATCCAGGGTGGCGACTATGAATCGTACCTTGCAGCTACGGAGAATCTTCGAAAAGATCCTGCAGTGTTCGATTTTGCAGGAGACCTGACAGGTTCGAGGGAAGAATACGAGACGGAGCAAGAGGGCTATATGAAGATGAAGGATCAGTTCGAGTTCGACGAAGAAACGTTCTCCGTAATTCGTGTTCGGAACTTCGACGAAATACTGAACGGGTTGGATATTGACGTTCTGGCATTGTTTGGTGAAAAAGACACTAATGTTAATTGGCGTAAAGCGCATGCACTTTATGAATCTACAATCGGTCAGAATCCCAATGCGACGCTTACAATGCACACTTTCCCGGATTGCAACCACAGTATGAGCGTGTCGGCGACGGGTTCCGTCCGCGAAGTGGAGGGCATGCCGCTTGATTCTGGTGTAAAGTGCGAAGGATATTACGAAGCGCAGATAGAATGGCTACGAAAATATGTTATTCCTGAATAAAGAAAAGTATTAAGGTGCATAACACGAGGCTATAATCAATGGCCGGTGTGTAGGGGGCGGATACTTTTCTACTTTTCACTATCTTTATCTTGGGTGGATAGTGAATTGTTTTTATACGGCCACAGTTTATAGCCCAGGACGTTAGCAGAAATTTAACGAAACACGACACAGGCCATGAATAGACTTGACAGACTAACAAGCATACTCATACAACTTCAATCTAAACGACTGACAACTGCTCGTGAATTAGCCGAACGACATGAAGTTACAAACAGGACGATTTACAGAGATATAAAAACATTAAGACTTGCAGGTGTTCCAATTGGCGAAGAAGAAGGAAAGGGTTATTTTTTAGTAGAAGGTTATTGGTTACCTCCTGTAATGTTCACAATGGAAGAAGCAAGAGCTATGATAACAACTAGTAAAATTTTAAACTACCATACCGAAGATTCTCTTAAACAAAACTACGAATCGGCACTTTTTAAAATTAAAGCAGTTTTATCGCTTAAAGACAAAGATAAATTGGAACTTTTAAATTCAAGAATCGGATATCAAAAACCTTGGGCGCCGACAAGTTTATATTTAGATTCAATCCAGCATTCAATTACAGAAAACCAGAAACTGGAAATAACATATCAGACAAGAGGAGAAGAACAACTAAAAGAGCGAATAATCCAACCGTATGCAGTTTATTTTAGTGGTGCTGTTTGGTCAACTATTGCCTTTTGTGAGTTACGACAAGAAATAAGAGAGTTTCGGCTTGACAGAATAAGAGAACTCAAGTTACAGCAAACTCATTTCAAACCCAACAAGTCTTTCAGCATTGAAGACTATTTAGAAGAACGTTCTAAAAGATTATTTGAACCCCTGACATAGGGTTGCCCTATGTGTCTTTTACCTTTGCTTCAAATTCAAACAAAAATGAATAAAAAAGCAATTCTCTTAATCGTTATTGTATCACTTTTAGGAAGTGTAAACAAGGCACAAACACAAGAAATAATGACAACAAATCAAATCACAATCAGAGACAAACAAGTTGAAATTAATTACCTTCAACAAGGACAAGGCAACACAACAGTTCTATTTTTACATGGTTGGTGCATTGATGGAACTTATTGGAAAAATCAAGTAGAATATTTTTCTAAAAATTACAATGTTTACGCAATTGACCTACCAGGGTTTGGCAAATCAAAAACTGAAAGAACCAACTGGACAATTGAAGAATATGCCAATGATGTAACATCATTTATTGACACAATGGAACTTAAAAATGTTGTAATCGTTGGACATTCAATGGCAGGTGAAATCATGTTGCAAATAGCATTAACCTACAATCCCCAAATAAAAGGAATTGTAGGTGTTGACAATTTCAAAATCATTGACGTTGAATTTACACCAGAACAAATGAAACAAATGTCTGATTTTTTTCCAATGCTCGAAAAGGATTTCAAAAATTCAGCACCTGTATATGCAGATATGATGCTTTTTCACCCTACAACATCAAAGGAAGTGAAAGACAGAGTAAAAACTGACTTTGCAAATACTGATTCTGTTATTGGCTACGGAACATTTATAAATCAAATGCAATACGCTAATACCGATGCACAAAGATTAGAACAGCTTAATTACAAGTTGTATTTAATAAACAGTGACGGTTTTCCAACAAATGAAAATGGATTAAAAAACCATTGTAAAAATAGCTTTCAAGTGGAAACTATTTCTGCAACTGGGCATTATCCAATGATAGAAAAACCAATGGAGTTTAATTTATTACTAGAAAAAGTGCTGGCAGAAATGAAATAAAAAGCTGCTAATGAGTAGACGGCCTCGCCAACCATTAAGTTAGCGAGGTGCGTCTACGCCACGGCGCACAGGTCTCACACCACCGATCCCGAAAGCTTTCGGGAGGTCTCGTATCTTCCCTGCATCCCGGCCTTTCGCTAAAATGATCCAAAGGGATTATTTTTTTACGCTCAGTCCCAGTTCATTGAATCTCAGGCTTTGATTTTGAGTAATAGTCCAGCATACTTAGATAACCTTTTCTTCTCAGTCTAGAAAGTGTAATTGTTGTTCCCAGTATGGGACTTTGAGCCGCCGCGGCGGACCATCCTCCTTTTCTGCCTCCCCTGCAATCTGGCTCCTTCGCTAAAAATGTCCGAAGGGACATTTTCTTTACGCTTGCCCCTTCCATGCGTAAGCATGGTCTTGATCCACTCCCAATCTGATTAGATTTTTACGTTTGCGCTCAGGTTTCTTCTCCGTATCGCTCCGAGCATCCCATATGTTTTGGATTAGGAATTTCAGAGAATCGGTTTAGGTCTGTGCTGCTTCCAGTTTGAGGGAAGAAGTTGGTACAGGTCTTTTTGTTTAT
>NZ_JAXRUT010000062.1:0-5379 GCF_035156405.1 Algoriphagus aurantiacus
TCTGCTGAGTGTGGTACTGATGATTCTCTTTACGGGGTACGTAACTCTGGTCTGGCTGGGATTTACAGAACGTGTCCCCTGCTCCTGTGGCGGGGTGCTAAGTAGTCTGGGCTGGGGAGAGCATCTGGTGTTTAATCTGATGTTTTTGGGAATAGCAGTGTGGGGAGTGGTGAGGGAGGAGCACAGAGATGCACAGAGAAAATGTGAGGAGCACGGAGACCTTACAGGTTAAAGGTTTAAAAGGTCAAAAGGACACATGTAATGTGTGAAGAGAATTTAGATTGATTTATCTCCAAAACCCTGTAGAAAAGAAGCCTGCCCTCCGGGAGGCGGGCATGTCGTAGGTATGCACTATGGGTAGCACCGGGTTTCAACCAGGTGAAAAAAAAGACAAATGGCCATTGCCCTTCCCGATATCGCTATGCTTCCCGAATCACTTCGTTCTCGGGATTAGAACATCGGGACAGGCAAGACATGAAGTAAAGTGATAAGACGAAATATTGTCCCGAGGAGGTCTATGGAGTTAATGGATTTATAACCTTAAATACCGAAACCCTCTTCGATTAAAATGATGAATGTGGCATTGTAAAGTTTGAAAAATGAAGTTGGAAGGCAGTCAGGAGACTGCAATATCGTCAGCACAAGTCAGGAAGACTTGCGCTAGCTGATCTACAGAGTTTGGGAATTGTCGGATTGGAAATCCTGCGGTTAAGGTTCGAGATTACAAATCTCGAACAGCAAGTTTATTTCTCAAATCCTGCAGCAAGAACCAACCCCATGGGGGTGGCAGATTTGTAGCCTAGGGTTTCAACCCTAGGTTGAATAAGGAAATAAGGCCATTGCCTCCTGCGCAGAACTATCATCTGGAAACAGGAGATAGTGCAGGAGGATGCCTGCTGCGGTAGGCAGGGAAACGATTAACAGTAACATAAAAACCTTCGAGGTTTGGCAAACCTCAAAGGTTATCACTATAACGCCAAGGCAAATGCAGCCCAACGATTACGTTGGGAGCATGTAATCTAGATAAAAAAAGATAACACGGTCCGTGAAGCCACTAGGTGGCTGCCGGACAACAGCAGGGGGTAAAATCCGGCCGCCCCTCTCGGAAGGCGTACAGGCCAAAGCGACCGGAGTTATTAGTAAACTATAACAGTACAACTTATGAAACTTTCAGTTTTAAACCTCCTACGCGGAGGTGTATTTTCGCTTGCAATGGTAGCCGCTTTTGCGTTTACCCAGCCAATTCCACAAGGTCAGACCTATTTTGGTTTGGACAGCAACAACAATCTTGTTGATGTGACTGATGTTGTGGCATCAGGTGAGTATTCCTGTCCTGAAAATCCTGATACACATTGTCTCTACCAGAGCAATGATATCAATGACCCGGTTCCTGGGGCCATGAATGAGGACAGAAAAATTAGCTGGACTCCCTGAAAAAAGGATTGAGTAATAGGTAAAGAGGCTGTCTCTTTTTATGGAGACGGCCTCTTTTATCAGTTCCTATCGTTCTGCAGGATGTCATTGAAGTCAAGTTCATTCTGAGGAATAGGATATACATAGCGCTTGCTGTTTGGCAACAAGGTATAAGTTACTCCTCCCACCTCCCTGCTAAGTGTTTTTTGGAATTGACTATCCCTATTCAACCTACGTAAGTCGTCCCATCTATGGCCCCGAAAGACCAAGGTTTTTCTTCTTTCTTCCAGTACCAGCTCCAATGCTACCTCTTCGATCACTGCTGTAAGAGGTTCAAAGTTTCCTTCAGAAAAGCGGGTTACCAATAAATCATTAAGCATGTCCATCCCCTCTTGAAATTGACCTCTCCTTACCAAGGCCTCTGCCCGGATGAGGAATATTTCATCCACAGCAATCCCACTAAAGCCAATATTTCCAGATGTATAATGCCCCTTGAAATTAAATCTATCCTCTACATTGGTCGGTCTTAAATACAAGGCCTTTCTCAAATCAAAGTCAGTAAAAAGAGACAACAGTTCAGGGTTTACATGGATCAAGGGCCTGCTTATATAGGAATAGGTTACCATGGAACTGTGAAAAATCACTTCCTCGTTGAACTGGGAAAACGGGAATCTTCCTGCTGGGTTTAGCGAGTTGTAATCGATTAAATCTGATTTGATCCCAAGACATAAATCCGCATACTTCAGGGCTTCCTCATACCTACCCAATTGCAGGGACATTCTTGCCAAAAGGCCATATGCTGCCCATTTACTGGTACGCGTAGGGTAATCGATTGGTAAATCGGGCAAAAGCTCCAGGGAATTTTCCAGATCCATTCGAATCTGGGCATAGCAAGTCTCCAAATCCGCTCTTTTCTCATTATTTCTGATTTCGGGATCCAAGCGCAGTGGAACGCCCAATTGGGTGCCGGCTGTAGCAGGGTCATATTGGGGAGCAAACAAACGCAACAGGTCATAGTAGTTAAATGCCCTATAAAACAAGGCACTCCCTTTAATCCTGTTCCATTCCATTTCATTCTGAATGCTTTTAGAAACTCCATCCAATTGCTGTAAAACAATATTGCTGGTGAGAATATTGGAATAATTCAGGTTCCAGTCGCTGAAAGATAAACCCTCCAAAATATCTTCTTTCCAGAGGTAAGCATTTCCTTCAGTGATCTGGTTGTTCAGGCTCATGAGTCCTTCTTGGGTAGTGATGAGGTCGTCAGTCCCGATCACACTGATCCCAGAGGAGGAATTCATGCTGCTGTTGTCAAGCAGCGCCTGCAAATCCTGCAGGGTCGTAGGTACTACTATGTCCACTGATGGCTTTTCATCCAGAAATCCAGAGCAGGAGGTAAGGAAAAGTAATACGATGATGTAATTCACAAATTTATCCATCTTTCTATTGATTGATTTGATTATTTAATTTTGCAGTTTTCATAAGCAGGCATTAGAATCCAATTCTCAGCCCAAAAGAAATACTCCTCATGGGACCTGAGGATCTGTAATCCGGATCAAAGCGATCTCTGGAGGCTTTCCATAAAATCCCCAGGTTATCCGCATAGGCATAGATCTCCGCATTCTGAAAAGGCAACCAATGAATATCTTTCTGATTCAGTCCATAGGATAGCCGGATATCCTGCAATCGAACATGGTCACCTTTTTCGACTAGGTTGGACCCATAGAGGATCAGGGTATTTCTATTGTTGTTGTTTGCCTCAGGCATGGATGGCACGTCCGTTACGGCTTCATCCCCTGGGTTCATCCAGCGCAGGGCATAGTCCGAATGGCTGATTCTACCTGCCAGTAAATCTCCATAGTTGACTGTCTGTCTCCTGTAGTAGTAACCCAACCTATAAGTAATATTAAAGGACAGGGACAGGTTTTTCCAGGAAAGATTATTGGTAACTGTTCCAAACACCGTTGGTCTGGAAGGCCCATGATACTGAAGGTCAGCTGCAGTCAACGAAGAAATAATAGCAGAATAATCGTCTGAGGCCTCTCCATCCAAATAACCCAATGGGTTTCCGTTTGCAGGATCCAGGCCGGCAAAAGGAATGCTCAGTACGGAGAATAAGGGTTTGCCAGGGAGTGGAACTGCCCCGGAGGTCCCGAGTAAAGCAGAAGTGGCAGAAAATTCACGCTCGTAATCGGTGACTTTTTCATTTACATAACTTACAAAGAGTCTGGTATCCCATTTGATCTGGCCTTGGGTATTGACTGTAGAAACCTCGAAATCAAATCCCTTGGTCAATGTATTAGCAAAATTCCCCCGAAACTGACGCAGTCCGGTAGAAGCGGCCACAGGAAAATCCCCGAGTAGATCAGTGCCCCTTTTCACATAATATTCCAGGCTGGTTCGCAGTCTCCCATCAGTAGTCTCCACATCCACACCGAAATTGAGAATTCCTATTCTTTCCCATCTCAAATCCGGATTGGGTGGGCTGCTCACCACTGCATAGGGCAAGCTGGGAATGAGAGAAAATGGTCCGCCTGAGACATATTGCGCCGTAGCAAATGCACTAACTGAACGATCCACGTTTCCATTATAGCCATAGGTAGTTCTAAGCCTTACAAAGGGCAGATTCCAATCTGCTAAGAATCCCTCTTCGCTGAGAACCCAAGATGCGCCTGCAGACCAGAGCGGTATTGCCTTCTGGTTTGCCCTTACCCCAAATAAATTGGAGGCATCCCTACGCATGCTGGCGTTGAACACCAGTTTCTTATCAAATGTGAATGAGGAATTGAAATAACCCGAAATGAAATTATCTACCGTCCCTGAATGTGCATCTACAGCAGGGATACTCGCTAAGGAATTATTGTGAAAGCGCCTGAATCGGGTGATGTAATCCACCTGCCTGCTTATTCCCAATTCCTCCTCGTATCCATAGTACCGGGTTTGGTTTCCTTCTCTGCGCAGTGACTTTGCCTCGTAACCACCTAATACGGTAAGCTGGTTTTTGCCAAAAACTTTGTCGTAGTTTAACTGCGCTCTGAAATTATGGCTAAGTCCAACGTTTGATCCTATATCCTCTATCCCACCCTCCGGAATCGGTCTAGAAATACCTCCATCCGGGTCAAGCTGAGAAAACTGGTTCACCAGATCCCTCACAAAGTAGCTGCCAGCCAGCTGATAGTTCCTTTGGGAACTGCTGTTTTGCCAATATTGATGGGATAGACTGACACGGAAACCTGGAAATATCTTATATCCCAGTCCCACATTGACCCGTAGATCAGAAGCCCGGGAGGTATTCTCCAAAGTTCCCAGTTCATCTAAGGGAATATAATTCCAATCCAAAAGACCTGCTGGCAAGTCCCCCGCTATATACCTTCTGCTGTATCCTTGGGTAATTGGCAGGTGATTTCCGTTGGCGGCCTGCAGGTAGTCGTAGGAATAAGGGGAAGGGAGCTCAGTAGCAGTAGTCACTCCAGATCCCGTAAAATACAGTCCTAGGTTTGCATCCAATTTATTGTCCATGAAAAGCCAGGAGTTTTTAGCATTGATCGTAATTCTTTCCCTGGAATTCCCTACCACATTTTCATCCGTACGGTCATATCCGGCAGAAACGGCATAGGTGTTATGTGTGCCTCCTCCTGCTATTCCAAGGGAATATTGCTGGCTTAATCTGGGACGGTAATAGATATTTTGCAATTCACTCCTTACGTCATGGGTTTTATATCCTGCTACCCGTTTTTCCGCTTCATCAGATGAAATCACACCGTCCCTTTGTGCGATGAGTGTCTCCACTACCGGTGAAAGTGCCGTTTTACTGTTGGAGTTTTCACTGTTTTTGTAATAGCCCCTGTCAAACAGCATGCGCTCCACTTCCACAAAATCCGAATTGTCCATTCTTGGTGAATAAAACAGATCGGGTTTCTCGGTGAAAATCAGATTGGTATTCAGACTTACTTTGGGGGCTGATCC
>NZ_JAXRUT010000063.1:0-5378 GCF_035156405.1 Algoriphagus aurantiacus
TCTGCTGAGTGTGGTACTGATGATTCTCTTTACGGGGTACGTAACTCTGGTCTGGCTGGGATTTACAGAACGTGTCCCCTGCTCCTGTGGCGGGGTGCTAAGTAGTCTGGGGTGGGGAGAGCATCTGGTGTTTAATCTGGTGTTTTTGGGAATAGCGGTGTGGGGAGTGGTAAGGGAGGAGCACAGAGATGCACAGAGAAAATGTGAGGAGCACGGAGACCTTACAGGTTAAAGGTTTAAAAGGTTAAGGGTTAAGCTGCTATTAGTAAGTAAGACTTGGAATAGTCAGGCTGAGCGGAGTCGAAGCCTAGTTTAAGGGTTAAAAGGTCAAAAGGACACATGTAATGTGTGAAGAGAATTTAGATTGATTTATCTCCAAAACCCTGTAGAAAAGAAGCCTGCCCTCCGGGAGGCGGGCATGCCGTAGGTATGCACTATGGGTAGCACCGGGTTTCAACCCGGTGCAAAAAAAAGACAAAAGGCCATTGTCCTTCCCGATATCGCTATGCTTCCCGAATCACTTCGTTCTCGGGATTAGAACATCGGGACAGGCAGGACATGAAGTATGGTGGTAGTAGAAAGTTTGTTCCGAGGAGGTCTATAGAGTTTGGGAATTGTCGGATTGGAAATCCTGCGGTTAAGGTTCGAGATTACAAATCTCGAACAGCAAGTGAACAGCAAGTAGTTGTTGAATTGTAAAGTTTGAATAATAAATGAAGGCAGTCTGGAGACTGCAATTTGATAAGCACAAGTCGTGAGACTTGCGCTAGTTGAGTGAAAAATAAAAAAATGCCAAGGCAAATGCAGCCCAACGAAAGCGATGGGAGCAGTTTTTAATTGAAGAAGAAAAAATCAACACGGTCCGTGAAGCCACCAGGTGGTTGCCGGACAACAGCAGGGGGCATAAACATCCGGCCGCCCCTCTCGGAAAGACAAACTGCCCGATTCGTGGTCAGGCAGCTTATCCAAAGCGACCGGAGTTATTAGTAAACTATAATGATTAAAATTATGAAAGTTACAACAATTAACCTCCTACGCGGAGGTGTATTTTCACTTGCTGTGGTAGCCGCTTTTGCGTTTACCCAGCCAACTCCAGAATTTCAGGACTATTATGGACTCGATGACAATAACATCCTTGTGGATGTGACTGATGTCGTAGCAACAGGTGAATACTCCTGTCCGGATAATCCGGGAACCCATTGTCTGTATCTGAGTAACGATATCGATGATCCGGCTCCCGGTGCCATGAATCAGGACCGGAAATTCAGCTGGGATCCTGAAAAAAGCAAGTAATTAACTAGTAAAGCCTCAAAAGTGTCTTTTGAGGCTTTTTTATTACTTCCTATCGTTCTGCAGGATATCATTGAAGTCAAGTTCATTCTGTGGAATAGGATATACATAGCGCTTGCTGTTAGGCAACAAGGTATAAGTTACTCCCCCTAACTCCCGGCTAAGTGTTTTTTCAAATTTACTATCACTATTCAGCCTTCTTAAGTCATCCCATCTGTGTCCCCGAAAGACCAAGGTTTTTCTTCTTTCTTCCAGTACTATCTCTAAAGCGTTTTCTTCATTCACTGCTGTAAGAAGTTCAAAGTTCCCTTCAGAAAACCGGGTTGCCAGTAATCCATTGAGCATGTTCATCCCCTCGTGAAATTGGCCTGTCCTTACCAATGCCTCTGCCCGGATAAGCACTATCTCATCCACTGCAATCCCACTAAAACCAACATTTCCAGAAGTATAATGCCCCTTGAAATTAAATCTTCCATCTACATTGGATGGCCTTAAATACAAGGCCTTTCTCAAATCAAAGTCAGTGTACAGAGACACCAGTTCTGGGTTTATATGGATCAAAGGCCTAGTCATATAAGAATAGGAACCCATAGCCGAATGGAAAATCACTTCCTCGTTGAACTGCGAAAATGGAAATGATGCTGCTTGATTAAGCGAGTTGTAATCCATCAAATCTGATTTGATACCAAGACATAAGTCCGTAAACTCCAGTGCTTCTTCATACTTTCCCAGTTGCAAGGACATCCGGGCCAAAAGACCATATGCTGCCCACTTACTCGGACGGGTCGGATAATCGATTGGTAAATCTGGCAGAAGCTCCAAGGAATTTTGCAGATCCATCCGGATCTGCGCATAACAGCTCTCCAAATCTGCTCTTTTCTCGTTGTTTCTGATTTCAGGATCCAAGCGAAGTGGAACGCCCAGTTGGGTGCTGGCTGTAGTAGGATCATACTGGGGAGCAAACAATCTCAACAGGTCATAGTATTGAAATGCCCTATAAAACAAGGCACTCCCTTTGATCCTGTTCCAATGGATCTCATTCTGACTGCTTTTAGCAACTCCCTCCAATTGTTGTAGAACAATATTAGTGGTGAGAATATTGGAATAATTCAGGTTCCAGTCATTGAAAGGCAATCCTTCCAAAACATCTTCCTTCCAGAGGTAAGCATTGCCTTCTGTGATCTGATTGTTCAAACTCATTAGTCCTTCCTGCGTAGTGATGATGTCATCTGTCCCGATCACACTGATTCCGGAAGAGGAATTGAAACCACTGTTGTCCAACAGTGCCTGCAGGTCCTGCAGGGTCTTCGGCACTACTATATCCACGGAGGGCTTCTCATCCAGAAAGCCCGAGCAGGAAGTAAGGAAAAGTAATACAACTATATAATTCATTAATTTATCCATCTTTCTATTGATTTTTCATTATATGGTTATCCGCAATCTTGCTAGTAGCATTAATTTCTTTGCTCACCAGGTCAGAAGACCGAAGACGGATGACCGAAGCAGCCTAAATGCTAGTGTTAAGCAAATCCTATTATGCTTTAGTCTCATAACTGGTAGAAAAGCGGATATAAGTATTTCATTATTTTATGTTCGGTTATTATCCAAGGGGTTTAGAATCCTATTCTCAGCCCAAAAGAGAAACTCCTCATCGGGCCAGAGAATCTGTAATCCGGATCCAATCGATCACTGGAGGCTCTCCAGATAATCCCTAGGTTATCTGCATAGGCATATAACTCCGCATTCTGAAAAGGCAACCAGTGGATATCGGACTGGTTCAGTCCATAGGAAAGCCGGATATCCTGCAGTCGAACATGGTCACCTTTTTCTACCAGATTGGATCCATAGAGGGTCAGGGTATTTCTATTGTTGTTGTTTGCCTCAGGCATGGATGGCACATCAGTCACTGCTTCATCCCCGGGTTTGATCCAGCGCAGTGCATAGTCTGCATGGCTGATTCGTCCTGCCAGTATCTCCCCATAGTTGACTGTCTGTCTCCTATAGTAGTAGCCCAACCTATAGGTAATATTGAAAGACAGGGACAGGTTTTTCCAGGATAGATTATTGGTAATTGCTCCAAACACAGTAGGCCTGGCGGGACCATGGTATCGTAGTTCGGATGCCGTCAGGGAAGAAATAATAGCGGAGTAATCGTCTGAGGATTCTCCATCCAGGTAGCCCAATGGATTCCCGTTGGCAGGATCCAATCCGGCAAAGGGAATGCTCAAAACGGAAAATAAAGGTTTGCCTGCTAAGGGCACTGCCCCAGAGGTACCAAGTAAAGCAGTGGTCGCAGAAAATTCACGTTCGTAACCGGTGACTTTTTCATTTACATAACTCACAAACAGTCTGGTATCCCATCTGATCAGACCTTGGGTATTGACCGTGGAAATCTCAAAATCAAAACCCTTGGTCAGTGTATTGGCGAAATTCCCGCGGAACTGACGCAGTCCGGTAGAAGCGGCCACAGGAAAATCCCCTAATAGATCCGTCCCTTTTTTCACATAGTATTCAAGACTAGCCCGAAGTCGCCCATCAGAAGTCTCCACATCCGCACCGAAATTGAGGATGCCTATTCTTTCCCATCTCAAATCTGGGTTGGGTGGACTACTCACCACCGCATAGGGTAAGCTGGGAATCAGGGAAAATGGTCCACCGGAGATGTATTGCGCCGTAGTAAATGCGCTTACTGATCGGTCCACATTCCCATTATAGCCATAGGTAGTTCTAAGTCTTATAAAAGGCAGGTTCCACCCTTCCAAAAATCCCTCTTCGCTGAGTACCCAGGATGCGCCTGCAGACCAGAGAGGTACTGCCTTCTGGTTTGTCCTCACGCCAAATAAATTGGAAGCATCCCTGCGCATGCTGGCATTGAGCACCAGCTTCTTGTCAAATGTAAAAGAGGAATTGAAATAAGCGGAAATGAAGTTATCAACCGTCCCCGAATGTGCATCTACCGAAGGGATGCTCGCCAGGGAATTGTTGTGAAATCGTCTAAACCGGGTGATGTAATCCACCTGCCTGCTTACTCCCAATTCCTCCTCGTATCCATAGTACCGGGTTTGGCTTCCTTCTCTGCGCAATGACTTTGCTTCGTATCCACCCAAAACGGTAAGCTGGTTTCTGCCAAAAACCTTTTCGTAATTTAACTGCGCCCTGAAATTATGGCTATGCCCAAAGTTTGATCCGATATCCTCTATCCCACCCTCCGGAATCGGTCTTGTAATACTTCCATCTGGGTCAAGCTGAGAAAACTGGTTCACCAAATCCCGGACAAAGTAGCTGCCAGCCAGCTGATAGTTCCTCTGGGAACTGCTGTTTTGCCAATACTGATGGGATACACTGGCCCGGAAACCTGGAAATATCTTATAGCCTAGCCCTAAATTGACCCGTAGATCAGAAGCCCTGGAGGAATTCTCCAAGCTTCCCAGTTCATCTAAAGGAATATAATTCCAATCCAAAAGATCTGCCGGTAAGTCCCCCTCGACATACCTCCTGCTGTACCCTCGGGTAATAGGCAAAGGGTTTCCATTGGCGTCTTGCAGGTAGTCATAGGAATAGGGCGAAGGTAGCTCAGTAGCTGTGGTCACTCCAGATCCTGTAAAATATAGGCCTAGGTTTGCATCCAACTTATTGTCCATGAAAAGCCAGGAGTTTTTGGCATTGAGCGTTATTCTTTCCCTGGAGTTACCTACCACCGTTTCATCGATGCGGTCGTATCCTGCGGAAACCGCATAAGTACTATGAGTACCTCCTCCGGTTATTCCAAGTGAATACTGCTGGCTCATTCTGGGACGGTAATAGTGATTTTGCAATTCACTTCTTACATCATGGTTTTTATATCCTGCCAGGCGTCTTTCAGCCTCATCTGATGAAATCACACCATCCCTTTGTGCAATGAGCGTCTCCACTACCGGGGACAATGCCGTCTTGCTGTTGGAGTTTTCACTGTTTTTGTAATAACCCCTGTCAAACAACATGCGCTCCACTTCCACAAAATCCGAATTGTCCATTCTTGGTGAATAAAACAGATCGGGTTTCTCGGTGAAAATCAGATTGGTATTCAGACTTACTTTGGGGGCTGATCC
>NZ_JAXRUT010000064.1:0-2404 GCF_035156405.1 Algoriphagus aurantiacus
TAACGTAAAGAGTTTTAAACGCATTCCGGCAAAAAAAAACACCCATTATCCAAAAACCTCACCCGGATTGCGGTTAAAACTGTGTTGGACTAAGCCGTTTTCTCCTATGGACTTTTAATGGGTTTGTATTTTTTGCTTTCATGGAATACTGGGGGCTATTTTGCCCTTTTTCCTTCAATTCCCTTCTTAATTTCAGGATTTACCTTCCTAACCAGACATAGGTTTCCCCGGAATTCCCCGCATCCCAAGATAATAGATTGAAGCTTTTCAAAGAACGAAACTCATAAGATTATTTAGGTACTGTCCATTTCAGTCTCCGGGATTGCGAATACCATTTTACCTTCTTTGCAGCACTCACAAACAAAAGTAGCCTTGCCTAGTATGGCCTCCAAGATCTCGTAGGTCGTTAATCCCTGATAGGGTGAAAAAGGCCGGGGCAGATTCAGTAAACTGAAACACTTCCCTAGTTTGTCACTGGCAGCTGAAGAAAGAATGCCATAATACCTGATTTTGTAGAACCGTCCGGGCAGGATGTGTTGCAAGAACCTTCGCACGAATTCCCCAATAGCCAGCTTCATGACTTTAGTAGTGCCAATTCTGTAGTCTTTCCAACGGAAGCTGACTTCGGTATTCTCTAATTCCAGAATCCTGCTGTTACTGATCGCAACCCGATGGGTATACCTACCCAGATAACTGACCACCTGACCTGCCCCACGGAAAGTCTTCTTGATGTATACGTGCCAGTTTTTTTCATAAAGCACTTTTCTGAGTTCTCCAATATCCGTATATAAATCCAATGATTCACCCGGAATGGTAAGTACGTTTTTCTCCAAAAGTATCTTTAGTCTACTGAAGAAAACTCCCCTGAATACTGCGGATAATGCGTTGACGGGAACAAAGAACTTTCTGTGTGAAGGAATCCACTCCATACCGTCCTGATCCAGCCCACCTGCAGGGACAAGCATGTGGATATGCGGATGGTAACTCAGTGATTGCCCCCAGATATGAAGCACTGCCAGGCTTCCTGTCTGGGCACCCAGGAATTCAGGATTTGCGGAAGTTTTTCTCACCGCAAGGGCAGAGCTGGCAAACAGCAGATCGTAACAGATTTTCTGGTTGAGGTAAAACAGCGGTCTGAGTACCTCGGGGATAGTAAACACCACATGAAAATAACGTACAGGAAGAAGTCTTACTTTAAGCTTTTCCACCCAAAGCAACTGACGGACATACTGGCACTTAGGACAATGTCTGTTGCGGCAACTGTTGTAACAGACCTTCGTATGACCGCAGTGGTCACATGTGAGGGTGTGGCTCCCCATCTGTGAAGTCCTACAGGATATAATAGCATCAAAAGCCTTGTGCTGGCATGTGGTGAGCCGGTGCCCGGAAAGGTATTCCTGTCCGCAACTCCTGAAGACATCAGCAAGTTCGGGGCCACCCGAGCGTGTGTTGACCGTTTCCATCACAGGCGGTCCAGGGGACTTTGGATATGGGAAGGCTCGAAACGGCAGACATGTAAATACACCGTAGTGGTATTGAGTGAGCGATGCCCTAGCAATTCCTGTATTACACGCACGTTCACCCCCTGCTCCAGCAGATGGGTAGCAAAAGAATGGCGAAGCGTATGGAAAGAGGCCTGTTTGGTGATCTTTACAGTTTTAAGTGCTTTTCTAAGGATTGTCTGGGCACTGGTATGGCTGTAGGGAGACCCTTTTTTCTGCCCTTCAAACAGATATTCAACAGGACGGTAGATGCGGTAATATTCCCTTAGTTTTCCAAGCAATCCTTCGGGGAGAACTGTATATCTACCTTTCTTCCCCTTGCCTGATCTTACCCTGATCTGCATGCGGTCGCTGTCAAGATCTTCCGGCTTTAAGGTCACTACCTCACTTAGCCGGAGACCAGACGCATAGGTCAGCGCAATCACGCAATAATGTTTCTTGTTTGTCAGACATTGCAAAATACGGACTATCTCCTCTCTGGAAAATACCACCGGAATCGGTTTGGATTTTTTGGGACGCCGGATTTTGAAAGGATCCCATTCCCTGCCCAGTACATCTTTGACAAGAATTTTAAAGGCACTGATCGTATGATTGATACTGGTCGGAGAAAGACCGTCACGTTCGATCTTTCCAAACAGATAGGACTTCAGCTCTTCTGTAGTGATCAAATCAGGGCTTTTACCCAGACCTTTCGATACGGCGGCTACAGAACAGACATAAGTCTTGATCGTTCGGGGAGAATAGTTACGAAGACGCATATATTCATACATGCGCTCACGCAGGCTTTTTTTTCCATGATTTCTAAGATTTTAATAATGAAACATAGAATAAAAATAAACCTTAACCATTATAAATCAGTGAGTTGAGTCAAAAAACTACCGACGCAGTCGGTTTAGTTCAAC
>NZ_JAXRUT010000065.1:0-2337 GCF_035156405.1 Algoriphagus aurantiacus
GTATCGCTCCGAGCATCCCATATGTTTTGGATTAGGAATTTCAGAGAATCGGTTTAGGTCTGTGCTGCTTCCAGTTTGAGGGAAGAAGTTGGTACAGGTCTTTTTGTTTATGGCTCTGGATTCTTTCAAAGACATCCTTCAGCCATTCAAATTCATTGATGTTGTTCTTTTTGCAGCTGGCCATAAAGGAGTACATCCCTGCAGCCATCTCTGCTGCCTGATGGGATCCAGCGAACAAAAATGATTTCCTGCCGATTGCAAACGGTCTCACTGCATTTTCAATTAAATTATTGTCTATCTCCATCTGGCCATGGAGCTGGTACGCACTCAGTCCCGCCCATCTGGGCAGTGTATAGTCAATGGCTTCTCCCATCGGACTCTTGGGTCTATACTTGTATTGGTTCTCCCTGAGCCATTTCTCCAGCCTGTCCAGAACAGGACGTGCGTGTTTCTTTCTTTCCTCTGTCCGTTGCTCCCAGCCCAGTTTCTGTTCCCTCATCCGCTGCTCCAGGGCATACAACAACTGCATTTCATCCAGGACATAATTGGCCTGTTTTTCGTCATCTTTGACCGCATTGACAAAATAGCGTCTCGCATGGGCCATACAGAATGTCAACAGGATATCAGGATGATCCGCAAACAGTGAATCATAGACGATATAGCCATCCGTCTGGAGAATCCCCTTAAATCCGGCAAGCATTTCTTCGGGACCGGAACTGTCCCGCCCTTTTCGGTAGTCAAACAGGACAAGCCTGTCCACAGGGGCATGGTACAGCCACATGTAGCCTTTATGGATTCCGTTTTTATGGTCCCTGTCCAGCACCTTTATGGGGCTTTCATCCGCCTGCAGGTATTTTTGGGAGAGGACCATCAGGCGGAGCAGCTCCCAGAGCGGTTTGAGCTGTTCCCATCCCCGCATCAACCAGTCCGAGGCGCTGGAAGCGGGGATGCGGACTCCCATTTTACTGTATTTGTCGATCTGCCGGTGCAGCGGCATCCCATAAACGTATTTGTCTACAGTGAGCTGGGCGACGACCGATTCGGAAGGGATGCCCTTTTCGATTACCCGGTCAGGAAGCATGCCGATCAGGATGCCTTCGCCATTTGGTCTGGCATACTTTGGGCGTACATAGCGTTTTACATAGAAAAAAGCAGGCTCGATCTCCAATACCTCGGTCACTTCTTTCCCGATCTTTGTGCAGCCTTCGGTGGACTCAGACGGTTCTATGATGATCTCTTCCCTGGCCAGTTCTTCAGGCAGGCTCATACGGCCGGTTCCTTTGGCCCGTTTCTTCGGTGCGGGCTTCTGCTGCTCCACCGCACAGGACAGTTCCTCCTGTACTGATTGGGTCACACCGAGCTCAAACAGACCCATCTGGTTATCACCGGCACTGCCGCTGCGTTTCTCGCTCTTAAACCCAAAAATATACCTGCGGAGTTTATCCAGCTCGAAGCCCAGATCGGCGATCACATGGTCTTTTCCGGCAAGGGCCTCTTCTTTTTCGGACAGCACCAACAAGGTCTCTTCATACAGTTTTTTGTAGTCCGTCCCCTTGTTTTCCATGGCCTAAATATACGCCAAAAAAGTGGCTCAGACAGTATTTAAAGCCACTTTTCACCTAAAATAAACAGACTGTTTTCACCCTCTTTTTAAGGGGTCATAGCGCTTTCTGTAGCTCACCGAAACAAGCCTTACCCCCTGTAAAAGCAGGCTCAGCTGACTGCTTGTGACTGCGTTTCCCGACAGCGCAGGGCGTTCAAAAGTACCCTGCTCCAGCTTTTTGATGTACATGGCAAAACCGTCCCGGTCCCACTGCAAAAAGCGGATCTGGTTGGAGCGCTTGCCCAGAAAAACAAATACATCCCCGTTCATCGGGTCGAAACCGAGTCTGTTGCGCACAAGCCCGGCAAGCGAGTTGATCCCGAAACGCATGTCCGTCGGTTCATGATACATGAAATACCTCACTGAGCTTGATAGGGCCAGCATCAGCCCACCAGCTCACGAAGGGTAACCGCGTCCACCGCCCCAAACAGTTCCACACTGATCCCCGATGGATAGCTGATCCTGGCTACAGGACCTGCCGTGATATGGTCCATCGGAACAATCGAAAACGGGGAAGTGGAAGCTGGAGGAACGGAATCAGTGTCAAACTTTTTACACCAATAATAGAAGGTTGCTTTGGGGATGCCTGCTGTTGCGGCAAAGGATGCCTTGCTCTGACCGGATTCCTGCCACTTACAGAACAGGGAATAGTACGCTTCGTTGCTTGTCTTTTTCATCCTGCAACATTATACATTCAGGACTCAACTATCAATATGGTTTTGTCGGATGCATAC
>NZ_JAXRUT010000066.1:0-2000 GCF_035156405.1 Algoriphagus aurantiacus
AACCTTGTCGCAGGTTTAATTGCCTATTCCTTCTTCCCTAAAAAGCCCGCAATCAAGTATCAACCCGTCGAAACAAACCAATTAGCCGTTTTTTAAAATCGAACTCAGGTTTAGAGGTAAGTCAATCAGAAATTAACAGACCTCAACAAGGCAGTTTATCCCGAGGGGTAAACACCACAACTAGCATTACAAGCGAGTGTCTTACCACTATTACCGGGTATCAATAATGGGAAGACTCTAAAACGGTACAGGATTCTCTTGCAAGGCGACATCCTGTTTGTACAGCATAATTATTAAACACTACTCCCAACGGGAGCTCAAAACCGGGCCGTAAGTCCGGAGGGTTTCACGCAAACCTCAACCAAAACGGAATTCGATCAGTCGATTTCCGTTTTTTATTTAGGTTTACCCAAAACAGATGACTCAACATCTGCTACGGAGATACCATGATAATCTGCAAACTCCTGTATGGTCAACAAGTTTGCTTTTGATTTACCATAAAATCCCTTCATTTGCTTTAAAACCTTATAAGCGTAGGATCTGCTTCTGCCGGTAAAAATCATGATATCCTGAGCGTAAATGACCTTTCGTTCAAAAATCATCTGAGATAAAACAAAGTCCAAAAACTGTATAACAGCCAGAACTAAAACTGCATAACAAAATTTTAAATTGCTGTTGAAGGGATAATTTATACAAAAAATCTATCCAACTAACAATTCATTATAATTATTTTAAAAAAAAAATTATTTTATCATTCTCCTCTCCATGCTACATCCTGTTGCAATGTTCTATGTTAGAAACAGGAAATTAGATGCATATCCTGCTAATCACATGTCTTATTCATAGGTTATTCCTGCCTGTACAATATTCTCTTATTTAGGTAAATTTGAGAGTTACAATTAATATCTAACAAGTATCAAAAATTTACAATTTCAAGACATACTATTCTTATATATCTATGTAAGTTATCTTAAATTCGCTAACATATTTATTTCCTCACCTACTTAATAATTATACAAATATGTTTTTTATCCCTACTAGTATGTCGTTTGTCCCAGCCTATTGATTTTAAAAAGTATTTTCAAGAGACTTACCTAACCAACGCCGGAATCGCTTAACTACCTAACCTCAGCTCCCGATATCGCTTTGCTCATCGGGACAGGCTCTCTTCCCGAATCGCTTCGCTTTTCGGGACAGGCTCCCGCAATTCTGCTGGGCAGGCGTTGAGGAGAGGGAGTGAGTCACTACCTCACCCCAACTCCCGACACGCTTTGCTATCGGGACAGGCTCTCTCCATTTGGAGAGGAAGTTAGACAGTACTAAAAATGATATGATTATGAACAAAATCTTAAGCACAATACTAATTATCCTCTGGACCTATACTGGCTTTGATAAACTGATTGGGTTTAGACCAAGCCGGAAGGCATTTCATAACCAGACCTTTCCGGCGGAATTAGCGGAAGTGTTGGCTTATGCAGTACCTATCACAGAGTTGCTGATCGCCTCGCTCCTGCTCTTCTCAGTGACTAGATGGTGGGGATATCTGGGAAGCATCCTATTGCTGACAGTATTTACCACTTATGTGGGATTGATCTGGGTGGGAGCTTTTCCCAGGGTTCCCTGCAACTGTGCGGGATTGTTGGAGAGTCTTGGGTGGGGAGCCCACTTCTGGTTGAATTTGGGATTTATTGTTGTGGCGGTGTGGGGGTTACGATTGGGAGATTAGAGATTAAGAGATTGGAGATTGGAGATTGGGTGGGCACAGAGATGCACGGAGAAAAGAGGTTAAGGGTTAATTGGTTAATAGTTGTTGGTTTTAAGAATTTAAAATGATTTATAGATTCTAATTGGAAAGGTGGGTCAACTCCCCCTTATAGCAGGAATAGAACAAAATATTACAGCCATTAGCAAAGGGGGCTAGGGGGATTTTGAGTAGAATGTATTATGCCAGTTGAAAGTGTTTGGTTGTTGATGATCACAGAGATGCACGGAGAAAAGAG
>NZ_JAXRUT010000067.1:0-1790 GCF_035156405.1 Algoriphagus aurantiacus
AAACAAAAAGACCTGTACCAACTTCTTCCCTCAAACTGGAAGCAGCACAGACCTAAACCGATTCTCTGAAATTCCTAATCCAAAACATATGGGATGCTCGGAGCGATACTTATAATTTCTTAATGATCGCATTTTGCAAGTGCGCCTTCTCTTTAAGCGAAAGCCTGTCCCGATGAGCAACGCGATATCGGGAGATGGGGTTAGGACAGGAATCCAATTACTAGTTGTATCTCACAATTTCTTTTTGAAATTCCAACCTTTAAGCAATAATTCCCCTCTTTAACCAAATGGATGAAAACACACAATTAACTGTGGGCTAGGTCTAGCTTAAGTGAAGTTGATTCCGTACTCCTGGTGCAGAAAACTTTATACAACTCATGATCATATATCATTTAATCTTGGTATTAATCCCATTCCTAAACCCATACCCTAAAGAGGATGTTGCTACCAGAGAACCTAGTTTTATAAAATACCATCAGCAAATTATAAAGGCAGAAACTTTACTGAGTGTAGAAAAGTTTAAAGAAGCCCTAGCGGAGTATGAAAAAATCGTTGAGAGTTACGACTTTGTTTTTTTACGCGATTATAAGATAGCCTCTCAACTGGCACTTTATATAGGTGATGAAGAAAAAGCCTTGTATTACATCCAAAAGGGAATTTCTTCAGGATGGGACTTAAAGGAGCTCAAAACCAATAAATTCTTAAAACCTCTCCACAGACTTGAGCACTGGAAGTCATTGGAACTTGACTACAAAAATCTTCATGGAGAATATCTAAAAAGATTAAATCTTTCAGTCAAAGATCAGGTACAGACGATGTTCAAAAGGGATCAGGCAATGGCATTGGGAGCTTTACTGAGAATTAGTGACAAAGCCCAGGTTAAATATGCCGATAGGAAATTTGCCCCACACAGTGAAGACCAATTGGAAAAACTGATCAGATTGCTCGAAAATCACGGTTATCCCGGCGAGCAACTTATAGGAAATAACTTCTGGGTGTCGACCATTGTAAGCCATCATAATTCCATTTCACAGGAATATGGGCAAAGGGATACACTTTACAATTTTATTAGACCAATGCTCATTCAGGCTATTGACAAAGGGCAGATCTCACCGTTTGAATTCGCATTAGCAGATGATTGGAAGATAGCGGTGTTGAGAACTGGACCAGGTTACGGGTTTCTTAATCCTCCTACCCAATCAACCCTTTCACAGACAAATGAGCTAAGATCGGAAATCGGGTTAAGATCTGTGGAATTGAGAAATAAATTAATTGAAGTAGAGCATAAGACAGGATTAAATTTCTATTTACCTGATTGGGTTAAAGGAAAGATTGTGATTGAGTAGATTTAATAATTGTATTACAGATGTTCCATAACTTGTCTTGATATTTAAGATGAAACCCTTGCTGATAAACTTTGGGATGCAGACCTTCTTAGTAATCTGGCCTCACTGTACCGTCTTCAACTTCACCCCATTCTCCTCAAGTATTTGCAGTAGCACCGCGGCATCTTTCTCCTGATCCTGTACTGTAAAGCAAAATGACAGCGCTAAATATGCCCGCTCTTTCTTTAAGAGGAAGTGAGTTAATTTATTAACTTGCTCTGAACAGAATCGCGAATACCTGTGGACAATGGCGATATAGACGCAATAGGTTGTGGGAATGCTATAACTACATGTGTTGAACTAAACCGACTGCGTCGGTAGTTTTTTGACTCAACTCACTGATTTATAATGGTTAAGGTTTATTTTTATTCTATGTTTCATTATTAAAATCTTAGAAATCATGGA
>NZ_JAXRUT010000068.1:0-1681 GCF_035156405.1 Algoriphagus aurantiacus
CCTGACTTCAGCATAGTTTTTCGGAATATTTCATAACACACTGACAATGGTATTGTTGTAAAATTCGCGTCACCGATTTGGGTGACGCAAGGCGTTTAAGGACTATATTTGGATATGTTTGTCCGCAAAAAAAAGAACCGTTCCGGTACCACCAGCATTGTTGTAGCGGTTAAGGTGAAGGGTAAATTTAAGGAGGTTAAGACAGTTGGTATCGCCCGGGATGAGGCCGAGATTGAACGGTTATATAAGGAAGGCAAGCTCTGGGTTGATAATCATGCGAATGGAGTGGATTTATTCCAGCAACATACCCAGGAGAAGGAAGAAGCGCTTCTTACCAATATGTTGCTTTCCACTATTGAAAACATCCTTCACAATGGCATCCAACTTATCCTCAATAGGGTGTATGACTCGATTGGATATGATGCGATAGATGATTATATCCTCAGACAACTGGTCATCTCCAGATTAAGTCAGCCGATGAGCAAATCCGCAACGGTTGAATACCTGAAGTCGCATTTTGATGAGGATCTTCAATTGGATAAAATCTATCGGTATATGGACAAGCTCTATAATACGCAACAGGAATCCATCCAAAAAATCAGCGTGGAACATACCAGAAAGATATTGGGGGGTAAAATCGGCTTACTGTTTTATGATGTGACCACACTTTATTTTGAGTCAGATTATGGTGATGGTTTCAGGGAACCTGGTTTTTCCAAGGATGGCAAACACAGCCAACCCCAGATAGTACTGGGCCTATTGGTGAGTGAGGGCGGATACCCATTATCTTATTCCATGTTCAATGGCACCCAATACGAGGGGCACACCATGATTCCGATTATAGATGATTTTGTCAGGCGGTTCAAGCTGGATGATTTTGTGCTGGTCGCTGATTCCGGTCTGATAAACACAAAGAATATCGACTTTCTTAAAGCCCAGGGATACAGGTATATTATAGGGGCACGCATAAAAAATTCTACTAAGGCCGTAAAAGGTTGGTTACTCCCACAAGAAAAGGTGGAAGGTACTTTTAATGAAAAAACGGTTTCGCATGGGAGACTGATAGTGGGTTACTCTGAAAAGCGGGCTAAAAAGGATGCCTATAACCGAACCAAGGGAATTACCCGTTTGGAGAAAGCATTTAAGGCAGGTACCATTTCTAAAGAGAATATAAATAAACGTGGCTATAACAAGTTCCTGGTGATCTCAAAAGATGTCCAGGTGACGATAGACAAGAGCAAGGTGGAAGAGGATGCAAAATGGGACGGCTTGAAGGGGTACATAACAAATACAGATCTGCCGGCAGCAGAAGTCTATGCTCAATACAGCAGCTTATGGCAGGTGGAAAGGGCTTTTAGGATTACCAAGGGGACAGTTGAAATGAGGCCGATGTTCCACTTTACCCCTAAACGGATAGAGGCCCATGTATGTGTGTGTTTTGTAGCTTATAAAGTCTACAAGGAACTAGAGCGGGTATTAAAGAAAAATCTGTACAGGATAAGTGTAGATAAGGTCTTAGAAATCGCTAAGACGGTCACTACACTGAGAATAAAGCTACCACAAAGTGGAAAAACGGTCAACAAAACAATGATTATTACAGAAAGACAGAAAGTAATCGCACCATTATTTGAAGATACTTTTTGGAAATCTCAAATTGGGTGACGCATTGCGGAAGTCAGGA
>NZ_JAXRUT010000069.1:0-1656 GCF_035156405.1 Algoriphagus aurantiacus
CCTGTTTTGTGCGATGGGACACCCAGGCTAATTTTTCCTGATTGCTTCGATTAATTCCAACTGCTCTGGCGTGGGTTTGAGAGGAATAGTAGTGTAGATTTTTGAGTCTGGAAGGAGTACTCTTATTTGGTACATACTTTTGGTCAATTCAATGGCTCTGTTTGCTGAGAATGACACTTTTGCCTTTTTGAGTAGTCTTTCGAGTTCCTTAAATACAGCATAAGATACAAAGCAGATGCAGATATGTGTGTTTATTCTTTGGGGGATTCGGTGATAGATTGGCCGTATTCTGATATCTGTCTTACTAATACGAAAAGCCTTTTCAATGTGCCATAAATTTCCGTATGCAGCGATGACATCTTTGGCTTTCATATCTGTATTTGTTAGATATCCTTTCAATCCATCCCATCTGGCATCAAGGTCATATCTTTTGTAATCAATAGCTACTTTAACCTCTGATTCCAGCTTGAGGTACTTGTTGTATCCCCTGTTATTAATACTGTTTTTGTCTATTTTTCCACTTTTGACCTTCTTCTCAAGCTTTTCAAGCCCCTTTTTCCTATTGTGGGCATCTTTTTTCTGCCTCTTTTGAGAAAAGCTGACCACCAGCCTATACCCGTCTTTTTTTACCTCCCTGGGTTTGTCCTCGGTTAGTTCCAGTGCCAGGATTTTTTCTTTGATCTGATTATTTTCATTTCTGACTTTTCCGCCCAATACAAACTTGTAACCGTTACCGATCAGTGCATTAATGTTGGCGTTGGACAGTAAACCGGCATCAGCAATCACGATGGGCTTGCCGATGGAAAACTTCTTTTGAATACTTTCCAAAACAGGGATTAGGGTATACCCTTCATAGATATTGCCTTCAAAAATATCGTAGCCCAACGGGTAGCCTTCTGGACCGACCAACAGTCCAAGTTTAATCTGAGGGTGCTGATGCTTGCCATCTTTTGAATACCCGATTTTTCGAAGGTCATCTTCATCAGGAGTCTCAAAATACAAGGTGGTCATGTCATAGAAAACAAGACCGATCTGTCCTCCCAAAATCTTGGCAAAGTGACTGAAGGTTGTTTTCTCGATCTTCTCTTTAAACTCTTTATGGAGTTTGTCCATATATCGGTAGATGGAGTAAACACTGACTTCTTGATTTTTGAATCTGGAAAGGTAATCAACGGTTTTTAGTTTGGAACCCGGGTAAACAAGTCTGGACATTACTAATTCCCGGAATAAGTTATCCACTCCAATTTCATGGTAACCTATTGATTCATAAACATTACCAAGAACACTATCCGGACCCACTAATTCAATTTCGTTATTGCCTACATTGGAAAGAATGGATTTCAGACTCCTGTCCCGGTCGTTGGAAAATAGAAAAGCTTGACCTTGTATTTTCTCGATTTCAAGTTTGGCTTGGCGCTCTAAAATATCTAATTCCACTTCATCACAAGAACTCCCCATCGATTTGACTACTTTATTGATCCTGCCAACTTTCTGGATAATTTGGACACTGAAACTCCCACTTGAATTCTTCTTTCGTCTCACAAACATGAACTAAAAATAATCCGAGACACCCAAAATCACAAAATTAGCATAGTTAATTTACTAGAATTCAACTAGTTAATTTTAAACTAAAGTATATCCGCACAAAACAGGAAA